>SUPR01000162.1 GCA_005191425.1 Candidatus Helarchaeota ASGARD archaeon Hel_GB_B | reverse complement strand
ATTATATTCATCGTAGCTCAAAATGTACAGCGCGGAAAGTGCTTTTTTTTCTGCGTCTGGTATTGAATATTTCAAGAATTCCTTTAGGTTTAATTGAATTAAAATTTCTGGAATTTCAAACAAATAAACCCCTATCATTTCAATTTCTTTTAAAGATACCACGTCGTTAAATGAACTTGGGAGGCTGTTCAAATTTGTATTTGAAAAATAGAACTTTTCTAGTTCCTTTAAGTCCCCGAAGTTTTCCGGGAGCGACTTAATTGGGTTTTTTGAAATTATTAAGGTTTTAAGACTGTGGAGTTTTGTAATGGAATCCGGTAGATTTTTAAGTTTATTTTCCGTCAGGTCCAATTTCTCTAAAGTGCTTAAATTTTCAATTCCTTCCGGGATTTCTTTTAATTTATTTTCCTTCCAAATTAGCGTTTTGAGAAATTTTAAATTACAAATTAATGGGTGCCTCTCAAAATAGCGCGAATTTGAAAGATCTTTGAAGTAAATTTCATGGACGTGCCCGTCCTTTATTAAAACGTATCTCTTTGACTCTACTTTTTTCCCATCTTCTATTATTTTCAATGAAGGGATAAACGGCTTAATAT
This sequence comes from Candidatus Helarchaeota ASGARD archaeon Hel_GB_B, assembly GCA_005191425.1. Classification (GTDB taxonomy): domain Archaea; phylum Asgardarchaeota; class Lokiarchaeia; order Helarchaeales; family HEL-GB-B; genus HEL-GB-B. The sequence goes on along the minus strand of SUPR01000162.1, from coordinate 5,283 downwards.
ATATTATAAATTCCTTTTCCTTATCAGGTATGTTTAACTCTTTAAGTTCGTCCATCATTTCTTTAAATAAATTATCTGGAAATTTTAAAATTGGAACGGTGATCCCCGGCGAATTTGCGCTAAAACTTCTTAAATATTCTAACTTCTCAAACTCCTCTGGTAAAGCATAAATTTTTGGTCTCCAGGTCGAATCTTTAATTTGAAATTTAATAACGTGTCCATTTTCTATAACAAATTCAACTGATGATTTCTTGTCCCATTTTTCCTCGACCAGCGACAATAATTTCGCAATAAATAGCCTTTCGTGTTCCGGTAAATCTTGGGGCACACCCTCCAAATATCGCTGAATAATGTGCACCGGTTGATATACAATTTTTAATTTATTATATCTGACGTTAATTTCGTCAAGTGATCGCATGTCCAGGATTTCCTCAGGTAATGTTTTTAACAAATTAAAATCTAAGTTCAATACTTTTAACTTCTTTAGTTCAGTGATTGCCTTATTTACTCTTTCAATTCTATTTCCATTTAAGTTCAATTCTTCCAAATTATTTAGTCCTTTAATCGTTTCAGATATCTCTTTAATCTTATTTACTCGTAAATTTAACTTTCTTAAACTCTTGCACCTTGAAATTTCTGGGGGGACCTCCCTGATCTTATTGAATATGACGGATAACTCCTCTAACCCTTCAAGCTCAAAAATTATTTCTGGAATTTTCTCCAGTCCATTATCTATTAACTCTATTTTCTTTAATTTCTTTACCCTGACAATATTGTTAAATGACTCCTTTATTTTCATTTTACTTAATGCCAAATTAACTAAATTGGGCAACTCCTCAATCGTGCCCATAATTATATCAAGGTCCGCATTTATTACCCTCAACGTTTCCAAATTTTCAAGATATCTAATGCTTTCAAAATTTGTTAAATGACCTCTAAAGTCCACTTCTAAATATCTTAAATCCCTCAGGTACTTAATACTTTCCGGAATATTGATCGGACCACTATCCTCCGAACAACAACATCTAACCTTAATTACCCTATTATCTTGAATAATAACTGAATTATTATATTTTAAGTTATCTGATAACTTTAACTTCTCTAATAATACACCCTCCAACTCCTTCAAAGCCTCTAATTGCTCTTGCAATATCGGCTCCCCATTAAAATCAAAACTCATAAACTATCTCTTCCTTGTAAATAATACTTCATAATCTAAACCATTTCTAGAATTTTTTATCGTTTACTCGATAAAATATTTAAATGATTTTACTCCTCTTTCATAGGTCCAAAATAAGAAATACTCTTCAATGCTAAAGCATATTTTTGGGGATATAAAGAATATTGGGTAAACTTTAATAAATATTATTTAATAGAAATACTACAAAAAATTGGGATACTCAATTGTAAATATTCATTGTTATCTTAAAATTACTTTAATTTACTTAAACTTTACAATTAATTCTACCTCCCATGAGAAATGGACTTGATATTTCTGTTAAATACCAATTTTAAAAAAATCATAAATTATAGCAATGAAATTTGTAAAAACTCTAATTATTTAATTTTTCCAAAAATTAGGTATATTGAACCTATCTCTAAAAAATGCAATTACCTCTTCCTTTATTTTTTCAATTAAATGCATGTTATCTTTATTTTGAACGAAAACATACGCAATAGTTGGGATAATTTCAAATTTCGGGTCTAAATTTCTTAATATTCGTCCCACATATTTCAGACTTCTAACTTCTTCACTTTCAGGATAATCCGGATCTGCAATAACAAATTCTATATCTTTAAATTTTCTGATTTTTGGTATATCTATCAAAATATATGGTAAATTCCGGTTTAAATCCGTCGAATTTGTAATTTCAGAAAAATTAGAAATATCCTTATTCAAATCTTGAATTAATTCTATTTTTTTATCGTATAAATATGGCTTATTCTTATCCATAAAACTTTTTACTCTCTGGTCCTCTAATAATATATTTCTTTGTGATGATAATAACCTTTTTTATAAATTTCTGGCGAATAAATTCACACCTAAATTTTTATCTAATAAGTCCTTTAATGTTTTATTTTCTCTCTCACAGATTTTTCCAATTATTAACACGTCTGTAAAATATTTAATTACCTTTCATTAAATCCTTTTACTATACCCTGCTTTTTCATAAACTATTTTAAGAAGTTTTTTTAAAGGCATACTATGAAAATTATTCTCTTTTATTGTAGTTTCTATAATTTTTTCCAAAGGTCCAAATTTTTCTCCTAATTTTTGTTTTATTTCCTCAGCTTTTTGAATTCCTTTCTCCGATAATTTTAAATCTATTTGAAAATTTAAACCCGTATCATCAAAATATGTGGTCCGTTCATCTATTAACCTATTTATCCTAAGATTTCTAAGCGCATCTTCTAAAGCATCAGAATATGGCCCATAATAATATCTGTAATAATTTAATTCATTAAATATCTTGTGTTCCTTATTTATTAAATATATTAATTTCTGAAATCGCGTCTTACCTTTGATCATATCATTTTCAAATGATCTAAGAAAAACTAAAATAAATTCCTCCAGCCCTATATCATATTTTTCACTAAAATCTGAATCGAAAATCTTGTTGATTTGAATTTCTTCTTCTACCATTATTACCACCTCGTTAATTTCTTATTTATATATGTTTTCATAAACTTATTCAATCATTTTTTAGAAATGAATCGATCACAAGATTAGATAAAAGAGGCAAAAAGAGAATTAGAAACGGCTAACGATTTATATGATACAAATCATAACGCTTGGACTTTTTTTACTCGCTAATAAATAACTGAGAAATCTATAAAAGGGACCTCCAACTTTATAAGTCGTCCCAGATATCGTCATATTCATTATCCCATAGTTCTATCATTTTTTGGAGTTGAATTTTATTAACATCAGTTATTTTATCATTAATAGAACTTTTTTCCGCTAATCTCGAAGAAATTGAAGGCAAAAACCTTGAAAAGGTTTTATCTATACTAGTATGCGCGTAATTTATAAATTCTTGAGCCTTCAAATGATTAATATTGCCCGTAAAATTTTTGTTAATAGAATCGTTGAATCCTATTTTCTTCTCTATAGTGAATCTAAACTGACCATTACCTGCTATTACAAATTTTATAATATTATAATTTGAGTTCAATACTCGTAATACGTTTTGAATATAAATCACGTTATTCTCCACATTTTTATGGTCTTCAAGGTCTATAATATTAAGTCCGATAATTTTTGCTTCTTTTTTTGATATATATTTTGTATGTCTGATTGGTCTATCGTCTTTTCTTAACAAATTATCAATAATCTTAGTAAGCTCCTCATCATTTATTACTTTATTAAATCTATTTGACCATTTAAACGCTTTCAACCCGACCTCTCTGATAATTCTCAATGCCTCTTCTGCTTCATACAATGGATACTCCATTTTTAATATTGGCATATAAATTGACGCCATTAAATTTGAGAATAATTCGGAAAATTGCTCTATACTTTCCTTATTATTAGCTATATTTTCTGAAATTATATTATCTAAATTGTTTTCTAACCCATTTGGACCTTGAGTATCTTTTTTTATCTTTTCAGGCAATTTCTCGCTCACAATTTTGGACAACTCAAAAGCTGTTTTTTTAAATAGAGATTCAATATATCTGAATTCCTCTATTTTGTGGACTGCATCTTCATTTTCTTTACCTACAAGAGGACTAATTGGACCAATAAATGAATAATCACCCATATATATCTCTCGAGCAAGAAGACATAATAAAGTAGACGCTGATTTTGCAATATGTGGAACAACGATTTTTATACTTTTAAATTTTGATGTTAAATATGAAATTATGGCTTCCGCTGCGTCAACCTTTCCACCCGGACTTGTTATATCTAAAAAAAGCGTCCCTCCTTTAACATCCCTCAGCATATCCCTGAAAATCTCTAAGTCCTCATTTATAATTAAATTTCCGTCCCCAGCATAATGATTATCTACATCTGCCCAATATACGACCCAATACGAACCCGTATAGCCCTCTAATTCTTTAATCTTCTCTTTTATTAAGCTAATAGCACACCTAAATGGGTCGGCACTACTTAATATTTTACTCTCTATCTCTACTATTCCCTCGCTCATCTTTCTAAAATCCCTATGCTTTTTTCCTTATTAAATGGCACAATATCTCTCTAATTACTATTTTTACTTTACCTTTTTATCTTATTCCTAATTTTATACCAAATTTTAATAATTTGACTTTTTTCAAATTCCGTTATCCCATAAAAATTTATAAATAATTTCATTTTTTCTTCAGAAAATTACTATCAGGAAAAATTCCTTAAAGTCGATATATCTAAAGGATATAAAGAATATTGAATAGAAATATATCAAAATTTCTAAATATAGTTATTATCAAGAGGCTAAAATTCTCAATTGTAAACCTTCATCTCTATTTTAATATTTTTATAATTTGTCCTAACTTTACATACTAAGAATTACCATGATTTAACTTATTTTATGCAGAGCAGACCCTTCAATTATGTTTAAAATCTTTTACGTTAAAAATAAGTGGTAATGAAATTCCTAGAATACATTTTACGTGGATACTATTTAGAAAAAAATAATTTAACGACCAAATAAATAGATTATAATGGAAATTCTTTACCGCTTTATCGGAATTAAAAAATACAAATTAATTAACCTACCCAGGTTTTAACTATAAAAGAGAAGGCACTTTATTTGCATTGAAGACAATAGTGGGCATGATTAATATTAAATATCATCCTTCCAAATCGTCGGGGTTTATTATTTGTTTATTTGCGAGTTTTTTTACAAGCTCTTTCTCTTTTTGTTCATGGAGTTTTTTGATTTCCAATTTCATTTTTTTGTATTTGTTCCCATCAAGCGGATAGAAATACGCAAATAAGGTGCTAATAATAACGATAATAATTGGAAACAAACTCATAACAAATCTAATTCCAAATATTGCAGATAGTGGTTGGGGTTGTGGAATAGCGTTTCCATGTTCATCAATAATGGGCTGGACAAACGAGAATAAAGCGAGTAAACTGGTTAAGGATATAGCAGCGAACGATTCAGCTGGTTTAGTTATCAAGGCATTAATTCCAAAATAAGCAGCCTCTCTGCGTACCCCTGTCCTTAATTCATCTACATCTGCTACATCTACTATTAATGGGTCGAGAAAAAGCCCCATCACTGAAGTCCCAAATCCAACAACTAATAATGGCCCAATTACTTCATATATATT
>SUPR01000161.1 GCA_005191425.1 Candidatus Helarchaeota ASGARD archaeon Hel_GB_B | reverse complement strand
ATAATATACTTTGCAATAAAATCTTGTCCAAATTTTTTAATTTTAGATTTAGATTTTAGGTTAGTTGATTTACTGAATTCTTCTATATAATCAATCCAGTTTCCATTGATTAGATCTTCTCTTAAAAAGAATTTTCCGATGCCATATTTTTTTATTCCCTCTTGTAAATGATCATCTTCTTTCCACTTTTCTCGTATTGTATAAAAAAATATTGAATTATAACCAATCACTTCTGATACCAATGAATAACCTGTTTTCCCAATAATTATATTTTCAGGGATATAATCTTGGGTTTCCACATCATTAAATGGAATTTGCTTAATGAAGGTATTGGACTTTACAGGTTGAAAATCCGAAAACCTATTAGTAATAAAAACAAAACTTGGATTTTCTTTATAAAATTTTGATAATTTTTGTTTCCATTTTTGAATTGTACTGAAGTAATGTCCTCCAAATTGGATAAATACTAATTTATTATGAGGTGGTATATCTAATTGTATCTTAACTTGTTCGGGTGATCTTGTTAATTTTCTAAATACTAAGGGGACATCTATAATTTTTGAGAAATAATCCATCTCGAAATGGAATGGTAGCCTAAACACAAATGATGCTTTTCTATAAGAATTTTCAAATCGCTTTAATATCTTAGAATCACTTGGTATAAACTCTGGAAAAATATCGATCCAAGTAAAATTGCTTATCCCAATTGATGGAATTCCGCATTTATCCGCAATTTCAAATGCAGATGGTTCAATATCCGATAATATTAAGTCAATACCATTATTTTTACAAAATTTAACTTCTTTTTTAATAATTTTCTCATAATTTCTATAATATTTAGTTAGATAATTAATTGACTTATCTTTTTCAAGAATTAATAAATCTTCATTATGGAATACTTTTAATGTCTCAAATCCTTTGAAATATTTAATTGAATAATTTCTAAATGATTGAGTTATTAACCATTCAGGCAGATTTGCCCGTATAATAATATTAATATTTTTTCTAATCAATTCTCTGATTATTGCAATTGATCTAGTTGCATGTCCAAACCCATGTGAGCTAATATAATAACAGACATTCAATTTTCTCAAATAAAGAAAATTTTTGATAGATTAATAAAATTTTTTTCACTTATGAATATAAATATCCGAAGGTTAATATTAGAAATGATTTTAACGATTATAATAAAAATTATTAATTTAAACAATAGCCATATTTCAACCTCAATTAAATTGAAGGGATTTAATTTCCCTTCCTATTACCTTTTTTTCAATTACTTATAATTTTTAAGGAGAATAATATATTATTACCAATTCATGTCATAATGGTAAATAACAATTTCTTTTTTTATTTAACTCATTAGGTTAAGAAAATTTTCAAGATATTTTCGTCGATTTTTAAATCTTTTAATCTGGAATAAGTCTTTAAAATTATAGGGAAAACGAATTTTCTGCTTAATCTATGAACAACCTTAGTCCCAGCTAATTGTTTCAAGGTTAAAACAAATTCCTCTAGTAAGATGTTCAAGTTATTTTGCAATTCTTGAATATTTATATTTATCAAGTCAATTGCAGTTATATCCCAGCCTGTCTTTGAGTGATATTCTACATTTTTTAATTTTTTTGAGATTTTCTCGTTTTTTACATTAAACATCTTATATTTTAATTTTGCAAGTGTTTGTTCACTAGGAATGAACTTTAAAATTCTCCCTAATGCTAAATAAAATTGCTGATAAATCTCTACAAGGTCCATTTTTTGGGCAATAATTAAGCTCACATTATCTACTTGTTCCCAGTTCTGGACTAATTCGTCTAATATATCTTCAAATTCTCCTTCAAATTGCGATATATTTCCATTCCAATTTTCAGAAAAGCTTTTTTCGTCTTTATACCCAAAATGATGTAGAAAATTCTGTCTTATGACTTTGACCTGTTTTCTCAGAATATCAACATTATCTTCACGGTCTGCTGCTACAATATATAAAATTCCCTTCATATCAACATAAACCCATCTAAATCCGGACATGTCTATTGATTCAATCCCTTTAATTTCGGTTTCTTCTTTTAAACCATATTTTGATAGTTCAACCTCGCTAAATGCATAAAGTCCACTTAAAAATGAACTCAAAAGGTCTGGATTTGTTTGTAAAGAACTATATGACCTGTGAAGTAAACAAATACCCCTTAATTTCTCAACTAACCATATTTCTCTGATCATTATTAATTTGCCTTTTTAGGTACATATTATCCAATTAATTAATTATAATTCAAACTAATATTTAATTATTTTATGGAAAATTTTATTGTCTGCCTAAAAAAATAGATAATTCTCCTTGAGTGTTTGAGTGTAAAAACAGAATTTATAATTTTTAGAAAATGTTCTCACAATAGAAATAATATTATATATACCATGATAATTACAATTAGCGTCTTTTTTTAAAATAGTTATAAATAGGATGTGGCTTAAAATGGATACAAAATATTTCTCAATAGTTGGATATTCTGGATCTGGTAAAACTTACCTTATAAAAAATATCATAAAATATTTGACAAAAAAAGGATACAAAGTTTGCGTTATAAAATCAATGCACCATCCAGGATTTGGAATTGATATTAAAGGGAAAGATACAGCAATTTATGGCGAAGCAGGAGCTACTCTAATTTCGTATATTGCTCCAGAATCAAGTGGAATAATTTATCGTGCGGAGAATGTAAGGTCTAAAATTTTTAAGATTGTAGAAAAAGAAGTTGATTTTGTAATTTTAGAAGGAATTAAAGACATGAATTTTATACCACAAATTGCATTAATCAATGAGATAGATGATTTGGACATATTTATTAATAACAATACAGTAGGTGTTTATAGTCATAAAATAGACTTAAAAGATCATGAGCTCTATATCGAATTTGAGAAAATTCCTGGAATAGTAGAAAAATTAGCATATCCCCATATCCCTCTATTGAATTGTCAAAAATGTGGTTATAAATCATGTGCAGAATTTTATAATCATTTTCTTAAAGGAGATGTCAAACTAGAAAAATGTGTTGCAAGAGATGTTGATGATGTTTTTTTATATGTCAATGAAAAAAATATTGCTTTAAATAGGTTTGCAGCAAACTTGTTAAAAAATATTCTTGTTGGGTGTATTGAAACTCTTAAACTCCCAGCTAAATCAATATCAGACATCCAATTAGAGATTAAATTTTAAGTTAGTTAATTTTTAGGGCTTTAATTTTTCTTCATTTTTCTTATATTAAATTCAAAATTTAACATTCTTAATTTGGTTCTAATCATCTTCTATGGGTTCGCGAGGTTTTGGTGGTGGCGCATAAGCCGATTCTTCTGCTTGGTCTATTATATCATCAATTCTTAAAATTAACTTGGCGACTTCTGATGCTGCATTTATAGCATGATACTTTGCACGGTATGAGTCAATTATTCCCGCTTTTATCATATTATCTAATGAAAAAGTATTAGTATTAAGTCCTATAAATCTAGAGTCATCATTTTGAAGGTTATGAGCTGCTCTTAGATTAGCCAGCATATCTATAATGTCTAGTCCGGCTGTTTCAATAAGTGTTTTAGGAATTATTTCCAAGGAATCTGCAAAAGCATTTATTGCTAGTTGTTTTTTACCATGCATTGTATTGGATTTAAATTTTATTTTTCTCGATAGTTCTATTTCTATAGCTCCGCCACCAGCTAGGATCTTTTTTTCTTCAACTGCATTCTTAACCACGGACAATGCATCCATTATTCTTCTTTCTAGTTCATAGCCTACGTTTTTAATTCCTGCCCTCAATAATATACAAACTGCCTTAGGGTTTTTACAATCTTCAATAAATATTACTTTTTTCTTGCCAACTTTTCTCTCTTCTACTAATTTTGCATATCCAAGGTCTTTTTCTGAATAATCATCCAATTTTGTAATTAAATTAGCCCCAATTGCTTTTTGAGTTGCATAAAATTGATCTCTATATACAAATCTAGCTGCTATGATTCCAGCTTGATTTAAAAATGATTGCGCTTTTTCAGAAATATCCCGCCTGAAGAAGGCGACATTGACTCCCGTTTCCTTCATTTTATTAATAAACTTTTTTAAAATATTTAGATCTTCATTTCTAAAGATTTTCATTTGGTCAGGTCTAATAATAGAAATTTTTGGTTTGAATTCGTGAACCTTTTTATGTTCAAGACTAGGCTCGATCATTGCTATTTTAGCATTTTCTATTCTTTTAGGCATTAATCCAGATAATATTTCCTTGTCAATTACCATACCCCGAACTAAACGACTATCTCTAATATTACCTCCTTTAATAGCAAGTACAAATATATTTTTTAGATTTACGAAATGATCTCCTTTATGGTCTTTTTCTAGCACGGTCATAACCGCGTCAACAACTAAATCTGCAAGATACTCTTCATTATCTACTTGAAACTTAGAATTTAATGCAGTTAAAACTAAATTTCTTAGGATTTGTTTGTCATTAATGTCCACCTTTATTGCATTTTGGTCTAATAATTCATTTGCCCATTTTAAAGCTATTTCATAACCACTAATTATATCATTAGGGTGGATCTTATTTTCTAAAAGGTGAAATGCTTGTTTTAATAATTCCCCGGTAAGAATTACTGCTGTTTTTGTTCCATCACCCGCTTCATAGTCTTGACTTCTAACAAGATTGTCTAAAATCCTAGCAACAGGGTGCTTTACATCAAAATTTTTAACAATTGTTGAGCCATCATTTGTTATTATTATATCTCCTAATGGGTCTATTATCATCTTATCTAGTCCAAATGGGCCAAATGAAGTCCTGATCAATTCAGCCATCAAAGATGCAGCGACTATATTTGTATGTAATGCATCTTCTTTATTCATCCTCTTAAATTCTGACTCTAATAATTTCATTGGCCGCTCTGAAAGACTCATAGATATTTTGACCTTTTACATTGATTAGTTTATAAAATTCTGATAAACTATTTATTAACATTTATTAAAAAAGCTTTGTTTAAAAATAAAAAATAAAATAAATCAAAAAAATTAAAATCGATTAAAACTTCTTAAAAGTGGTCAATGATAATGTATCCTTGTTCAGTCCCTATGCTAAAAATCTCAAATTTTTTACCTCTTGGAGTTTTACAATCTAGTTCCAATAATGGAAACAAATATATCGGATATTTTGGGTCTTCAAGGTTATTTTTTTCAGAATTTTTAAAAACGTTCTTGGTTTGCGAAATTAATTTCTCAACGCTTTTATCCCAATATCCTAATTGAGGTTCTAAGTCCTTTCTGGTCAATTTTTTGATATCTGTGATCTTAATTCCTTCGACGCTTTCCAGATCTAATTTACTTATTTTTTCACCAAGATATTTCTCGTATTCTTTCTTGAAAATTAAGTGCGGAATTAAATCTGTTATATCTTTAAAAGGAACTGGTAATGCTTCGTAATAATAAAAGACTCCATAACCACCACATTCATCGCACCGCCAACTTCCTTGGCTCTTACAATCGCTGCATGGGACTTTTCCTGTACCACCACATCGTTGACATGTAATTTTCCCAGATCCCCCAAAACATTTTGGACAATTTATTTTGATTATCTTATAACTTTTTTCTTGTTGCGGACCTTTTAATACCTTAATTTTTACTTCAATTTTACCTTTTCCTCCGCAATAGGAACATTTAACCGTCCCCTGTCCTCCACAATTTTTGCACGTCACCAATTTAGTTCCTTTACATGTCTTACAAACAATAATTCCTTTACCTCCACATTTCATGCAATTTTTTTCTTCTAACGTTTTTATCATTGGTACTATTTCATTTCCCTTCCATTTATCACGATCAATTTTAAGAGAAGCCGGAAAGTCGTAAAATATTATTTGCTGAACCTTTTTTCCATCCACTTTATATGATTTCCCTTTGATTTCACTGGCTGATTTTGATTTAGATTGAAAAAAACATATTATAT
>SUPR01000160.1 GCA_005191425.1 Candidatus Helarchaeota ASGARD archaeon Hel_GB_B | reverse complement strand
GGTGTTATGGCAGCTGATGAAGTATTTTTAAGCGGCCTTAAACTTGCAAAACTTAGCGACAACTTAATGAACCAACTTAATTCATTTCTTCCAAAAGCTTGGAGCCTTAGAAATCCTATTGATATTTTAGGTGATGCTATGGGCGACCGATATGAAAAAACTCTAAAATTGGTGGCAGATGACCCCAATAATGATGCTATTATTGTTATCCTCTGTCCTACTGCAATGGTCGAACCAATGAAAACAGCAAAGGTAGTAGTTGACTTAAATGAAAAAATAGATAAACCAATTTCCTGCGCATGGCTCGGCATGGAATCAAGGATGAGCTCCTATTATTTAGATGACCATGGTCTTCCAGAACTATCTTTCCCTCAACGTTGCGTCAAAGCTATTAAGGCATTAGTGGAACGTGGTAAATTTCTAACAAAAATTAAATAAAAAAATTTATTTTCACTTCTTATTTAATTATTTTAAGATTAAAATATCTTAATTTTATAATAATTAATGTATTTTATCATTTTTAATATTAATTCATAATTTATTTATTCCTATTTTATGAATTTAATTTTGCTATTCTTTAGGTTAGAATTCTTCGTCATTAAAGAAATTCTGAAATTGACGTTTAAATTGAATTATATTTTTATCCGGTTTCAATTGATGGATTATTAACTCGTCTTTTGGAAGACCTATAAACGGAGATAAAATGTCTTCTTCAGTATTGAACAACAAAACAATGTTTTCTTCCAATAATAAAGCATCTGAAAACTCTTTATAGATATTAAAATAAGGTGCAGGTGTCGCACCTTGAGGAATTATAATTATCGAGTCCTCAAATTCAATCATTGACTTTAAATCATTATATAAAATCGATGCAGTTGGATAAAAAATAATTAATTGTTTTAAATTTCCTCGTATTGCCAAGAATCGCGTATCAGAAATATCTTCAAAATGGTAGTTTGCCTTAAAATACACCGTATGGACTTTATCTCGCATCTTTTTAATAATAAACTCACAATATCTATCAAATGCGCTTTTAATAATTTCATCAATATTTTGGATCGGTTGAGGATAATAAAAAATAATGTTTTCATAGATTAATTTTTCTGGTAAAAAAGGCGCATTTGGAATTGAATGGGTAGAAATTATCGAATTAAATATAAATCGAAGGATAGAACTATCGTCCTTTTTTTCAAATTTAATAATTTCATCCAATTCTTGGATATTGTATCTTTTTATTAATGATTTTATTTCTGTCCTCAATTCTAGCCTCGAAATTATATTTTTATCTGAGAGATAATCCTTTAAATCATTTATCAATTGCTTTATTTTATTGTCCATTATTATTAATCCCCACTTTTTTGCTAAATTTCATAAAATTTAACATCTTGAGCATAAGATTTTCCAAGAAAAAGACAAATTTCCGCTTTTTGTAATTCTCGTCCAAGATATAGTGCATGGTCAAGCCTACTCACTAATTTCTTTTTAATAAGTTCTTTTCCAATGATTTCTGCTATTGTCCCTGAAATTGTAAATATTAACTGGTCATTTTTATAATAATTAACAAATATTTTTTTCATAGAATGGTCGATCCAAATTTTAAAATAGCCTAATGGGTCTGAAACATAGTTAAATAGATTTTTCATCTCTCTCGTCAATTTCTCATCTTTAATTTGATATGATGGTATCAGATCTTTTTTACTTTTTGCTTTTAAAAGATTAAATGGAAGTCCAATTGGTGGTTGATTTTTATAATTAGCTAAATATGCCATTTTTATTCCTGTCGTGATCTCTTCCACAGCTTTTCGGGATTTTTTGGAATATTCGGTCGTTAAACATACTGAAATATTTAATTCAATAACGATTGACGCAAGAATTGCATTTATTCCAATACTATCTGCATCAATTAATTCAAATACGTTTCCTATTCCTGCCAAGGTCGGTATTGTTGGATATTTTTTATTAAATTGATAGTACCCCATTAAAGAATTCATTATTCCTGGCTTTATTGGCGATTCTAAAAGTGGATCCGCCAGAATTTTTGTGAACCCGAATTTTTTTGCAATAGTAATATTTTCTATCAGTTTTTCAACTCTTTTTTCAGGGTCGGTTGGAAAAATTCCCTTTTTTACATTAGTCGGAATAATTGTATAGCAAATTTTTTTATCAAGATTTTTTAGTTCATTTAAATTACCTGCATCCAAACTTAAAACTAAATCTGCCCCAGCCTCAACTCCTGATTCGATCTCTTCTGGGTTTAAGCTATCTATACTAATGGGTACATCTTTAAATTTTGATTTTAATTCCTCAATAATTTCTATTAATTTTCTACTGTTATTTTCTCCTACTATTCCTCCGATATCGAGCATGTCAGCTCCATTTTCTAAATAATATTTTGCTTTTGAAATAATTTTATCAATGGTAAGTTTAGGTGCATCAACTATTTCAGCTAAAATTCTTGGTGGAAAATTGTTTCCTATTTTTAAATTACCAATTTTTAAGAGTTCCTTTCCTGACTTATTTAATTCACCTACAATACTTTTATATTCGTCCACTCCCCGATCTATTAATAATTTATCTGCGGAAATATCACGAGACAGTTCAATCTGACTCTCAAGAACAACTGGAATATCACACGCATATTTTGGTCCACGATATATTTTTATTCCCAAAGATTTTTCTAAGGGCAATAAATCCCCGACCATTAAGCCCGGGACTAAAATATACTTATATTCTGATAAGTCATACCCTTTTAATCTATTAATTATTAATTTTGGTGTTATAAACGCTGCTAACGATATATCTAAAACTTTAATTTCTATATCATCTTGAGAATATTTGCTTAAATACTTCTTTACATCTTTTTCTGCCAATTTCCCTGTCAATATCAGTATTTTTTTGTTCAATGAATTTAATCTCCAATTTTCTAATTATCTATTTGTTTTAATACTGATTTCTATCCATATTTCTTGTCTTATTTGAATTTTATAAATTAAATAATTTAATTATATATAATCTTGGTAAATAATAATAGTCAACCATTTGTTTTATCTTAATTAACTTAAGATTTGAATTTTATTATATTACATTTTTATTAATTTGGTGTTTTTTACTTTTAAATTTAGCTCCAATGCTTTATTGACTCTTCTAACCTCTAATTGCTCCACACTATATATTTCAGATGGAATTTAATAATATTTTATTCTAATAATTCTATATACGCTAATATTTACTTTATTTTTCCTCATTACTTTATAGTCAATTTTGTTTCTTAAAATAATTTAAATAATCAAATACAAGCGCGTCCCAGATAATTTCGTTGATGATACAAGATCTCCATTGGAAATAAACATCTTGTTAATCATTTAAAAATATAAATATCTAATATTAAAAAGCCCTCAAATTTATGACCATTAATTGGTGATATAAATATGCTGGGGTGGTCTTAAGGGCAATAATTTGCTTGGAACCACTGTAAACCAGAATTCCCTTATACTATTAATTGTAAATTCCTTAAAAATTTAATTGGTAGAATTTATGAAACCAAGCAATACTATTATATCTCAAAATAAGTTGGTAAATAATTTCATAGAATTATTTAGACCCAATTTCCAAAATCAAACTTTTAAATACACCATTTACATAATTAAAGGGGTGATACTATTTGGCTACCGTTCTATTAACGCAATTTTCACTGCCTGCATTTACATCGAAAAAATTAATCAAAGTGTCATTAATTAGTTTATAAATAATACAACATGGTATCCTAAGGAAATAAATGAGAAACGACTCAGATTATTACAAACTAAATTGCAGATTCGTCCTATTGAAAATGAAAACTTAATTATTGCTGTTCCAATTACCAAAAAAACTGGCATAGAAATGAGATGCACCAGTTATTACTATAGTAATTCCAAAAAAGTCAATGAATGGAGATAACATTATAACGAGCCATCATCTTGACGGTAAAAAAGATTATCCAATATATTATTATCTATATCAATGAAAAAAAGAGCTGGAGGAGAATGTAAAGTCAAGCAAATTTAAAACTAAAATTAATTTAGCAATTGATCTGCTGGACTCGGCAATTGCTTCAAGTATAAAATTTAGAGTATTAATATTTGATACTTGGTATATCTGTAAAAAGTTTTGTAATAACTCGGAAATTTGGGGAAAAAACTGGATGTCCTGTGCAAAATTTAATAGAGTAATAAATATGCCAACTGATAAAACAAACCCGACAGATTGAATTAACAATTTACCGGGCAACCAATTTATTTGACTCCCGAAATCATTATAAATAAAAGATGAAAAAAACAAGTAGAGAAATCGAGTATTGATATATTTATGAGAAAATTTTGAACATTTCAGACTTAGGTACTATCAAGTGCATAGCTATAAAAAATAAACTGGAAGATGATACTGATATAATCCTTGTTTCTAACCGAATAGATTAGTATGCAGATAAAATAATAAGCGTTTATAAAAAAAGTAGAAAATAAAAATGTATTATAGAATTGCAAAGCAAAACCTGGGACTTGGCACGTATCAGTTATGGTCAATAGAAGGGCTAGAAAGATATTGGGCTTTAGTATTTCTCTTATTAACATTTCTGCAATATTACACCTCAATGAGAATTTTACCCTCTCTTATTAACGGTACAACAGCGATCACTGGAAACAAAATTAGTAGATTTCAAGTACTGTTTTTTAAAATCGTTTATAGACTTGATTATATTGTTATATAAATTGATAGGAAATCTGAAGACGGTAGATCAAATAATATTAAGAGGAAAATACAAACTAAGTAGAAAAAGTAATTAAAAAAAGTTAGTTAGTGGTTAAAAAAAGGAGGGACTATTATGTGATAAATGGAAGACGGAAAAAAAGTGATTTTAAATGTGAAAAATTTATAAATTTGCAAAAATTAAGTTTAAATATTAATATTCAAACTGTTTTTTCATATTTATAAATCAGAATTTTAAATCTGAGATTGATATTTACTATAATTGGTGGAACACTCTGAAATATGTCGATAAAAATTCCGTTAAGAAATACTCACGGAAACGTATCATTGAAGAAACAATAAAACTGGCACCAGATTTCGAAAATATGTTTGATAATTTTAAAAAGAAATATACTGAATTTAAAGTCTATTATTGTAATCATGTTAAACAGCTCGTAGAAATCCTAACGGATTTTGGTAAGACCAAGGACTCCAGTTTACAACACGATGTATTCAAACATATTTTTGCTTGGGTGTTATTTAAAGATAAGGTGGAATTTGAAAAAGAAGGGTCGCCTAAAAAAATAGATATTTATCATATATATGAAGATCAAAGAATAGAAGTAAAGACTATCAATGAACTAAGTTTCAAGAAATTGAAAGATACGGTTACGTATGTATTTAGATACCACCCAAATAATGAGAAACTCTGGGTTTTCTATTTCTTAAAATTAGAAATATCTGATAGTCTAATTAATAAAAATAAAGAATTTAAAATTCCAATTGATGATTGTAAATATTTATTAATATTCATTTCAATAATAATACTTGGTGAAGAAAATTTGTCAGAAATAAATAGTGAATTAGAAGAAGGAGTAGAAGAGATTGTAGATAGGGCAGCAGAAAAACTAGATGTAGAAAAAGAAATAATAATACCATTGGGAAATGTGATAATAAGTGAGGAATTAAGACGAAAATTAAAGGAGAAAGAAAAAGAATTAGAAAGTAAGGAAAAAGAATTAGAAAGTAAGGAAAAAGAATTAGAAAGTAAGAAAAAAGAATTAGAAAGTAAGAAAAAAGAATTAGAAAGTAAGGAAAAAGAATTAGAAAGTAAGGAAAAAGAATTAAAAAAAGAACGAAAAGAAAAGGAAAAATATATAAAGGAATTAATAAAATTAAAGGAACAATTAGGTAAATATCGGAAAACATAATTAATTATAATCTGGTTTAGAATAAATTTTAATGATTAGTTATTTCAAGTGTGGCTATTCATAATGATATATTCATGTTTGAAGATATATTTATATATTTACTCTATCAAAATATGGCTTAAATAGGTATACAGACATTTATTAATATTAAGATTAAATTCCATCCTATTTGTATTCGTTAAAATTTTGTATCTA
>SUPR01000159.1 GCA_005191425.1 Candidatus Helarchaeota ASGARD archaeon Hel_GB_B | reverse complement strand
ATGTTTATTATTTATTTTAATTGCTTTTTTAAGTAACTCAATTGCCCTTTGAGGTTGGTTCATAGCCCAATAAATTAAAGCAATTTGGTTATAGATTTGTGGATTTCTGGGTGATAATTTTAATAATTGTTTAAAATAAGAAATAGATTCATTATATTTATTTATGACATAATAAATATATCCTAGATAATAAAGAATATTTCTATTATTAGGAAATAATTTATTTAAAATAATTAAATATTTAATACATTCTTCATATTTTTCTATATAGAATAATATTTTTATTAAATCAATCTCAAAATTTAATTCAATATTATCTAAACTTTTATCATCTAATTTACTAATAATTTCAATTCGATCTTCAATTAATTTAAATAATTTTTCACCAAAATCTTTATTAATATTAAACTTGATTTCGATAGAAATTCTATTAGGAAGGTTAATATTTGATAATAAATTCTTAATCTTGACAGTAGAATTATATAGTTCATCCATAAAATACACTACCTATTTAAATTTAACGGAAATCTAGTATCATAAAATTAATTAGGATATAAAAAATTATAGTTAAAAAATGGTTTAGAACAATGAAAATCGATGAGATAATTGAAAAATTAAAAACTGATGACCTAAAAAAACTTTATAAAGCAGCAATTGAATTTACAAATTTGGACAAGGACGAATTCGAAAATTATGGTTTTGATAATGCTGTTTCAAAAGTAATAGAAGTAATTGAACTATATAATGAAATTCAAGACAAAAAACCTGATTTTTGGAACTATTTATTAGAAAACGATTTAACAGACAAATTTTATGAAATAATTGATATGATTAAAGATAAATTAAGAGAATTGGGGGTTACTCCATATATTTTAAATGATAAAGGGATTGAAGCACAAGAGGATGATGATGATGAAACTGCCATGAAATATTATAAACAAGCAGTAATATTAGATCCAAATTATAGGTGGAGCTGGTATAATTTAGGTAATATTTATAGAAACAAAGATGACAATCATAAAGCTATTGAATGTTATAAAAAAGCTGTAGAAATTTATCCAGATTATGGGGACGCATGGAATAATATGGGTAATGCATATTTTGATCTAAATGAATTGAATAAAGCAATGGAAGCTTATGAAAGAGCAGCAAGTATTGAATCTTATGAAAATAGAAATTATCCAATATATAATATTGGACTAATTTATGAAAAAAAAGGTGATTTTAAGAAAGCTTTAGAATATTTTAAAAAAGCAATTGAATATAAAAATGATTATGCTAAAGCTGAATATAATGCAGGAAGATTATTATTAAAAATGGGAGATTTAGTGGAAGCTAAAAAATATTTTACTATGGCATTAATCGATGATTTTGAGAATTATAGTAAAACTATTGAAGAATTTAATATTAATGTATATGATTTATTAGGAAGACATTTAATTCATGACATATTAAATTACCTCAATGAAAATGAAGATTTAATTGAAAATTCTAAGTTAATAACTGAAAAAGTATCTAAATATCTTGATAACATCAAAAATCCATTTGAAGACGAGTTAAAAGAGATATTAGAGGATATAGATTATAAAGAAAATTGGAGACAAAATTTCATATCATCAAATGCAGAAAAAATATTTAATCACTTAGATAATTGGATTAATAGAAATGTAGTTAATGAAGTTTTATTAAATAATCCAATATATTTAGGAAACTTTAAAATTAATTTATTTTTGAAATCTTTAGAGGTTTTCCCTGGATATGAATTATCATTAAATATTAAAAATAAATTAATTTATTTGATAATTGAATCATTTGATTATTTTAAAATATTTACTAGAAAAATTAAAGAACATTTGATACATAAAGAGTTCTATTCAATAGATAATAAATTCAATCAGTTATTTAATTTGATGAATAATCTTGAGATTGAAAATAATTTCTTAAATTTATTCACTGAGACCATCATTAATACTTTTTATATTTGTAATTCAATTATACCTTTAGATAAAGATAATACAAAAATTGTAAGTATTTTAAAAAAGTATCTATTGCAATTTTCTAATTTTTTAAATTATAGAGAAAAATCAATAAAATTGACATTTTTCTTTTTAGATTGTGTTCAATTCTTTTATGAAAATAAAGAAATAGAAGCCAGTTTGAAATTTGCTGAAATAGCTAAAAAATATTTTAAACTATTAAATAGTGAAAAAGATATTAAGAAATGTGAAAAAATAATTGAATTTTTGCTTCAACAAAGATGTAATGAAAAATAATTATATAATTATTATTTAGTTTTAAAAAAGGAATTTGGATTATAAAAATGAAAAATTTTTGTGAATATTTAAAGAAAAAGAAGGTTGTTAATGAAATATTTTACTTATGTGAAGCATGTAATGAAGGCCTCACAAGTGATTATGTTGATAAATATTGTTGTTCAAATTGGCGTGAATGTGAACATATATTTATTCCATCAAAATCTCATTTAAAGGGAAAATGGAATGATATAATTGGATTATATGATATTAAAAAAGAATTAGTCCAGAAAGTACAAAATCCACTATTATTATCTAAAAAAGGTATAAAAGTAGAGCCTGTAAAAGTATTAATTCTTTTTGGTCCTGATGGGTGTATGAAAACTGAATTGATTCATGCTTTAGCTCATGAATGTAAAGCAAATTTGGAAATTGTATCTATACGACAAATTGAAGAATTAAATTCTAAAATCGATGAGATTGGAAGTAATGATCCTACAATTATAATGATTAATGAAGTTGATATAATTGCTCCGCCTATTGAATCCAAACAGATATATCTAGCTACTTTTAGAATGCAAGATCCATTAATAACATTAATGAGTGCAATTCATAAAATAAAAAATTCTGATAAACCCATTATTTTGATAATGGTAACTGATAATCCTGAATTAGTTTCTCCTTTAATTTTAAAACAAGAATATATTTCTGATATTATATATGTTCACCCTCCCAATGAAAAAGATAGAAAAGAGATTCTGGAAAAGATACTGAGTGATAAACCTATAGATGATGATGTAGATATTGATCTATTGGCTAAAAAAACAGTTAATTATTCTGTTCAAGATTTATATAAATTGGTAAGAACTGCTGAATTAAAATGGGCAGAAGAATTATTTGAAAGTAATAAAAAACTCTCAATGAAATATTTTTTAGATGCTTTTGATGAAATAATTCCATCTTTAACTAAATCACTAATTCAGCAATATGAGATAACTGCAATAAGATATGGTGCAATCGAGAAAAAAATTTCTAAACGTAATTTAACATGGGATGATGTAGGTGGATATGATTCTGTTAAAAAGCAATTACAAGATATTGTTTCTATGTTAACCTCAAAAG
Source organism: Candidatus Helarchaeota ASGARD archaeon Hel_GB_B (assembly GCA_005191425.1). GTDB lineage: Archaea > Asgardarchaeota > Lokiarchaeia > Helarchaeales > HEL-GB-B > HEL-GB-B. The sequence continues at coordinate 2,800 of SUPR01000159.1, read as the reverse complement.
ATATGTATGAGAAGTATGGAGTTCATGCGCCCACCGGCATTCTATTATTTGGTCCTCCTGGATGTGGTAAAACATATATCGCAAAAGTTTTAGCGGACACTACACAATCCAATTTTATATATGCTAGTGCACCAGATTTATTATCAAAATGGTTAGGTGAAAGTGAACAGAAAATTAGAGAATTATTTACGACTGCTAAATTAAATCCTCCAACTATTTTATTTTTTGATGAATTAGATGGTTTAGCATTTCAGAGAGCAAAAACAACTGATCACCCTTATTTAACAACAATATTATCTACTTTCTTGTCTGAATTTTCTGAATTGACTCCAGAAGATCGAGTATTGGTAATTGGAGCTACAAATAGGATTGAAGATATAGATCCTGCTTTTTTAAGGCCAGGTAGATTTGATGAAAGAATAGCAATTCCTCCCCCTGATTTTAAAGCACGTAAAGAAATCTTTAAAGTACATCTTAAAAATGTTGAATTAGCTGATGATGTTGATTTTGATTATCTGGCAAAAATAACTGAAAATTATACTGGTGCAGAAATAGCTTATATCTGTGATACCACTAAAAGAAATAAGGCTATTGAAGCTGTTAATAAAGGAAAATATGAAAAAATATGTATGAATGATTTATTAAATACTATTGAATTAACTAATCCAGATCTATCAACAGAAGATATTGAAGAATTTAATGAAACTTTTGAAAAATATTCTAGAACTGGAAAAACCCCTGTAAAACATATTATAAACCCAGTTTATTGGGATGATATAGGCGGATTAAAAGATGTTAAAGAATTTTTAATAAAACATGTTGCTCAACCATTAATTCATTATAAAGAATCAATTGAATTTGGTATAAATCCTAAAAAAGGTATAATTATTTATGGCTTACCTGGTACTGGAAAAACTCTTTTAGCTGAAGCTCTATCAACCGAAACAAAAGCAAATTTTTTCAGATATTCAGCACTTGAATTATCAAAAGTATTTTTATATAGAGGAGATACTCCACGTGATTTTAAAAAATTTATAAGAGATGCAGCACGTGTAGCACCCTCCATAATATTGTTAGAACGTGCAGAAACAATAGAATCATTTGAAATCGCTCTTTTTATTCAAAATGAAATTGAAAAAATAAAGAAAGAAACTCCAGTTTTATTTATATGTGAGACAATTAATTTTGAAGGAATTCCAGAAGTTCTTAAAGCTAGTAATCAAATCCAGTATATTATAATAGTACCACCCCCTAATGAACAAGAAAGAATTGAAATTTTAAAAATTAAAACTAAAAAAATGCCCCTTAAAGAAAATTTCAATTTTTCTATTATTGCTGAAAAAACAAATTATTACACGGGCTCAGATTTAGAAAAATTAACACGTGAAGCAGCCCATATCGCTTTTACCAGAAAATTAAATAATGATATTAATACCAGAATTACTGAAGAGGATTTTATTAAAGCAATGAAAATTGTAAAACCCTCCTTAACCCCCGAAATGATAAATATGTTCAAAAAATCAGTTGATAATATACAAAAAACTAAAACTAGTATTGGATATTATGCTTAAAATTTTAAATTAAATTTAATTTAAACATTAATAAATTTCTCTTAACCTTAAATTTATAAAAATTAATTAATAATATATTTATCAAAGAGTATTGAATTTTAAATTCATAGTGTTTATATATGCCAAAATCAAAACAACAAAATCATTATGATGAAGATCTAATTATTTTTATAAAGAATCGCCCAAAGGATAAATTAGTAGAAAATCTAAATATACCATTTGATAACAAAACTAATTATTTAAAAAGTCTATATGAATTAGCTATCACTATTTCTGATGAGCTAAATGATAATGAGAATAAAAATAGATTTAAAACCAGACTTAAATTATTGAATGAAAAATCAAGAAATGATATAATTAATAATATAAAACTAACAATAAAATCAATAATCCAAGTAATTCAATATGAAATTTTTGAATTAATTAAAAAATCGATAAATATAATTAATATTTTGATAAATATTAAAGAAATAGAAATTGCAAAAAAATTTTTAAAAAGACAATATGCACAATTAAATTTCTATTTAATCCAATATATTAGAAAAATGCGAATTTTAAAACAAGAATTAATAAAATTTATTCCAAGTCTATTTATTGAAGAAATATTTAATTATTGGGAAATTAAGCGAAAATTGTTTAAAGACTATATTGAAAAATTTAAAATAGAAATGGAAAAGAGATTTTAAATTTAAAAATTATTTCTAAATTAGAAAATTATTTTAGATTTCAATAAATCTTAATATTATTGGCTTATTTTGTAAATAAAATAAATTTTATTAACATTTTTTTAAAAAATACTCTATATTATACTCTTAAATAAATTAATAATACCTCTATTATTAATACAAAAAATTTATTATTAATCCTAATGATATAAAAGATTAAAATTAGTAAAATACTCATTAAAATTAAAAATTATTGAGATAGTTTACAATGATAAGAGAGATTTGGATTGTGGAAAAATTAAGAGGTGTATGTTTAGTACACCGCTCGTATAGCACATTAAAAACAAATCCAGATCTTTTAAGCTCTTTTTTAACAGGTTTATATGCTTTTAGTGAAGCTGAATTATCGAGACATGGAAATAAAGATAAGAGTTCAATAAGAGGAATTGAATCAATTGATATGGCAGGATTTAGATGGGTATACGTTGAAAGAAAAGGAATATTATATATTGTTGCGGCGGATAGAGATGATAATGTAGATACATTGAAAAAACAAGTTGAAGT
>SUPR01000158.1 GCA_005191425.1 Candidatus Helarchaeota ASGARD archaeon Hel_GB_B | reverse complement strand
TTATACAACATATTTATGTATAGAAAGAGCAAGATTAAATTTTTTTGAAATTCCTCATTCAGGAGCTCCAGAATATAAATTAGATTATGAGAAAATAAATGACTTAATTTCAGAATCTAAATCAAAATATGGCAAAAAACCAAAGATTATATTTTTAACTCATGTTGACTATAATTATGGAAATATGGCAGATGTTAAAGAAGTAAGTAAAATTGCTCATGAAAATGAAATTCCATTCATGGTAAATGGTGCTTATACAATTGGTAGAATGCCTATTTCAGGTAAAGATCTTGGAATTGATATTATGACAGCTTCATTACATAAATCATTTGCTTCACCTGCACCAAGTGGCTTACTTTTAGCAAATTCTCCTTATTCAGATATTATCTTTAAACGGTCAGAAATTGAAGGTGTATGGAGTAAAAGAACATTTCATTCTAAAGAAATAGAAATATTAGGATGTACATTACCAGGTGTAATTACTATGGGAATAATGGCTGCATTCCCGTATGTAGTTGAAAGAGTTAAAAAATGGGATGAAGAAGTTAAAAAAGCTCAATATTTTAGTAAGGAGCTTGAAAATTTTGAAGGCATCATTCAAGAAGGACAGAAACCTCATCAACATGATCTTATGAGATTTTCTACTCAAGTTTTTTATGAAATTAGTAAATCACACCCAAGAAAAGGATTCTTTTTATATGAAGAACTGAGAAAACATAAAATTTGGGGAGTTCAACCAGGATTGACAAAATCAATTAAATTATCCACATATGGTCAATCATGGGATAATTTAAAATATGTAATAGAAGTATTTTCTGATATTATTAATAAATATAAAAAATAGATATAATTTTATTTAAATATAATATTTTTTAATTATTCAGAATAAGTTTGAACTGTAATAGTTCGAGTTCTTGGTCCATCTAATTCTATAAAAAGAATACTTTGCCATGTTCCTAAGTCCATTGAACCATTAATGATAGGAATACATAATGAATTTCCTATCAGACTTGCAATTATATGAGAATGCGCATTGTTATCAATCTGGTCATGTTTATACCCCGCACCTTTTGGTACTATTCTTAACAATGTTTCTTTTATATCAGAGAGTAATCTATCTTCATTTTCATTAATAATTAAAGCTGTAGTAGTGTGTTTTGTGTAGATTAGAACAAATCCATTTTTGACTTTTAGATTATAAATAATTTCATTTATTTCAGGGGTTATATTAATTAATTCAACTGATTTTTTGGTCCTAATTTGTAATTTTTTTACTGTGATATTCAAAAAATCACCTACTTATCTTTTAATAAAAATATAAAATTATAATTTAAGAAATAATTTTTTGGTGATAATAATATGACAGTAATAAAAGATGAGATTAGAATTTCAACTTCTGGCGAAGTTGATATGATTGATATATCGAGTAAAGTTCAAAATATAGTTAAAAAAAGTGGATTAAAAGAAGGTATAGTTAATGTTTTTGTTCCAGGAGCAACAGGAAGTCTCATTACTATAGAATATGAACCGGGTTTAAAAAAGGATTTTCCAAGAATATTAGAGCGAATTGCACCAAAAAATGAATATTATTTCCACCATGAAACTTGGCATGATGATAATGGACATTCACATTGTAGAGCCAGTTTATTAGGCCCTTCTTTAACAGTTCCTTTTACAAATGGAGTTTTAACATTAGGTACATGGCAACAAATATGTTTTGTTGAATTAGATACAAGACCTAGAAATAGAAGATTAGTAGTTACAGTTATTGGAGAATAATAAAAAATAAAATAAACTTTTTTATAATATTTATAAAATTAAAATTTTTATTTATAATATATTTATTTTTAATAAGTTATAACATATAAAATTTAGTTATTTTAATAAATCTTTTCCAAATTCTCTTAATAAATCTATACCTCTTATTTCAGTTGGTCTTAATAACATTTCTATTATATTAAACTCATCATATAATTTTTTAATTTCTTCTAAATTTTTTAGTTGCATTTTTCTTCTTGAATTACAAAATTCACATTCTGAATTAGGGGGTATAATTTGATTAATAATAATGTTATGAACAGGTATTTCATATTCGTAAAGAGCTCTAAGAAGGCGTTCAGTTTCAAGTATTGCCATCATTTCAGGTATCATTACAATTACAAATTCTGTCTTTTCGGAATCAGATAATTCAATTGAGGCTTGTTCAATATTTTTTTTCATCGTATTTAAAATTTCCAATTTATCAGGACCTTCATCTTCTTTAGACCTTGAGAAAAAGCTTTTTAATTTACCCCATATTTGACCTATTTTCATTCTCATCATTATTAATTTGCCAAAGAAGCTGTTTAATACTTCTGGTAAACTTAATAATCTAAGTGTATGTCCACTTGGCGCTGTATCAAATATTATAAATTTATAATCTGAAGTTTGAATAAATTCTAAAACTTTAGAAAAAGCTAATGATTCGTCTGATCCAGGTGGTGTTAATGAAGAAAAATCTTCAAAACTATCCATAAAACCCGATAATTCAGGAGGTATCTCAGGTTGTTGTTCTTGCATTGTCTGTTGATATTTTTGGAACTCTAGTTTTGGATTAATTTCTAATCCATATAAATTTTCAAATCCAGGAACTTTAACTACTTCACCACCACTTAGGTCTAAATTAAAACTATCACTTAATGAATGAGCGGGATCAGTACTAATAATTAATGTTTCTCTACCATGATCTGCAGCCCAAACTGCACTTGACGCTGCACATGTTGTTTTTCCTACTCCACCTTTACCACCAAATAATATAAACCTCATTGAATCTTTTAATAATAAATCTGCTAACTCCATATTATTATTCCTGCCTTATTATTAAGTAAATTAAAAATTTATTAATGATTATTAATTTATATCATATTTTCTTTAAAAATTTGTAAATTATTTAAATATTAAATTTATTTTTAATTAATTTTCTTAATATTAAAATTTAAAATTATAATTTTTTTAACTTGAATTATTAGATAGATTATAAATTTTAATTTTAAGGATTGATAAATTTTTAAAAAATAAAGAATTCAATTAATATTAAGCTAATTTATATTGATTTCATATTATTAATAGTAATGACTTTTATTTTTCATGATTAAAAAAATTTAAATTCAGTAAAAATTATAAATTGAATTTTTATAGTAAATACGAATCGAAAAAATAAAATTGTATTTGTGAAGTTAAATTAAAATAAAATTAATTAAATTATCTATTATTCAATATTTAGTAAGATTCTAGCCATAGGTGTATAAATTGGCTAACAATAATAAAAATACCGACGAAATTAGAATTGGAGTCTTTATTTGCCACTGCGGTACAAACATTGCAGGAGTAATTTCACCACAAGAATTAGCTGAATATGCAAAGACTCTTCCAAATGTTGTCTTTGCTACAGATTACCGTTTTATGTGTTCAGATCCAGGTCAAGAATTAATAAAAGAGAAGATAAAGGAAGAAAATTTAAATAGAGTTATAGTTGCTGCTTGTTCACCAAGAATGCATGAACCAACATTTAGAAGAGTATGTAAAGAGGCTGGATTGAATCAATTTTTATTTGAACAAGCAAATATTCGAGAACATGATACTTGGGTTCATATGAAAGAACCTGAGAAAGCAATGAAAATTGCAAAAGATTTAGTAAGAATGGCTGTAGCTAAAGCAACATATTTAGAACCATTAATGGCTCAAGAGGTAGAAATAGAACCTTCATGTTTAATAATAGGTGGAGGAATTGCAGGAATTAGTGCAGCACTAGATATAGCAACAGCTGGCTATAAAACTTATTTAATAGAAAAAGGGCCTACAATAGGAGGTCGAATGGCTCAGTTAGATAAAACATTTCCTACTATGGATTGTAGTGCTTGTATATTGACTCCAAAAATGGTAGATACATCTCAACATCCAAATATAGAATTATATACATATTCTGAAGTTAAAAAAGTAGATGGATTCGTAGGTAATTTTCAAGTTACAATAGAAAAAAAGCCACGTTATGTAATTGAAGATAAATGTACTGGTTGTGGTGAATGCGCACAAGTTTGTCCCGTCTATGCTCCTAATGAATTTGATGAAGGATTTGCACCTCGAAAGGCTATTTATGTACCATTTCCACAAGCTGTACCATTAGTATTCACCATTGATCGAAATAAATGTATTGAATGTAGATTATGTCAGAAAGTTTGTGAACCTGAAGCAATCGATTTTGACCAAAAACCAGAATTAATTGATTTAAAAGTTGGAACAATAATAGTTACTACTGGATACGATCCTTATATCCCAAAAATAGAAGAATATGGATACGGAAGATATGAAAATGTTATAACAGGTATTCAGATGGAACGATTATTAAGTAGTTTTGGTCCAACAGGTGGCAAGGTTAAAAGACCTTCAGATTTAAAAGAACCTGAAAAAATTTTATTTATTCAATGTGTAGGATCAAGAAATTTACAAGAGGGTCAATTCCCATATTGTTCTAGAGTATGCTGTATGTATACCGCTAAACAGGCAAGACAATATAAGGAAAAGCATCCAGAAGCTCAAATATATATCTCATATATGGATATCAGAGCTTTTGGTAAAGGATATGAAGAATTTTATGAAATAGTTCAAAGAGAATATGGTATAAATTATATAAGGGGTAGAGTAGCTGAAATAAGAGAAGATCCAAAAACTAAAAATTTAATAGTTAGACTTCAAGATACATTTTTGGATAGATTATTAGAAATAGAGGTAGATATGGTAGTTCTCGCTACAGCTATAGTTGCAAGGAAAGAAACTAAAGAAATAACAGAATTATTAAGACTATCAACCGATAAGGGATTTATATTAGAAGCTCATCCTAAATTAAGACCAGTAGATACATTATCAGATGGAATATTTGTTGCAGGAGTTGCACAGGGGCCGAAAGATATTCCAGATACAGTTGCACAAGCGAAAGGAGCAGCAGCTAGTGCAATTGCATTAATGGGTAAAGGAAAAGTAGAAATTGAACCATATTATTCAGTTGTTGACATCACAAAATGTACTGGTTGTAGAACATGCGTTGATCTCTGTCCTTATCAAGCTATTCAAATGATTCGTGTAGAAGGTAAAAGTCATTTAGTATCATATATAAATCAGGTTCTTTGTAAAGGTTGTGGAACATGTGCCGCAGCTTGCCCAAATAGTGCAATATCGCAATGCCATTTTAAAGATAAACAGATTTATTCTCAGATATTAGCAGCTTTAAAAGAATTATAATTAAACAGGGGGGTATAAAATGTCAAAGCCAGAAAAATTAGCTACTACGGGAGCAACCGCAACTTTAGCAATTATATCAGGTTTTTGGTTAATTTTAGAAGGTATTCTATATATTGTTTTTGATGTTGTTTTGGGTCAAAATTGGGTTCAAGAATTAACTGCACCATTTAATTATCTTTATACAGGAACCAACGGACCAATATTAGCTGCCATTTTATCATTTACTTTTGCAATAATTATAATAATTGGTGGAGTATTAATTTTAATGAGAAAATATTATATTGGCGGAATAATTGTGATAGCTGCATCTTTAATATGTATTATTTGTGGCGGTGGCTTTTGGGTATCAGTATTATGGGGTTCATCAGCAGGTATGATTGCATTTATTTGTCCTAAATTAGAAAAAAAGGTTGGAATAACCTCCTAAATTATTTTATTGTTTTTTATATTTTTATTTTAATTTAATTTTATTTCTCTTTTTGATTTTTTATATTTTTAAAAATTTAATTTATCCTAAAATTTACGAAGATTATTTAAATAATTTTAAAAGAATATTGTAAATAATGCGTTTAAAGAGATTTTTCGATATCAATTCAGTGGCAGTTATTGGAGCATCAAAAAATCCTAAAAAAGTAGGATATGCAATATTAAAAAATTTAATAGATAGATTTCAGGGACAGATATATCCAATTAATTTAAAAGAGAAAGAAATTTTAGGATTAAAGTGTTATAAAAGTGTATTAGAAATTCCAGAAAAAGTAGATTTAGCAATATTTGTTGTTCCTTCAGATATTTGTTTGAAGGTAGCTGAAGATTGTGGAAAAAAGGGAATTAAAAATGTAGTAGTTATATCAGCTGGTTTTAAAGAAATCGGGATAGAAGGTGCAAAAAAAGAGTATGAATTATTAGAAAT
>SUPR01000157.1 GCA_005191425.1 Candidatus Helarchaeota ASGARD archaeon Hel_GB_B | reverse complement strand
AACTGACGACATAATAGTAAATTTATCAACAGCAATTGCCAACGAAGATAAAAGAGGTACACTAAAAAAAGGAATCCACCATTCTTTTTCTACATTCCAGTTCCAACCAAAGTTATAGTCAATATCATCACAAATTATATCTACAACATCCACCACTTTCTTTACAACTTTTGTTACTTTATGACAAGCCCACCCCCCAAATGGAAGCCAATCACAAACCTCATCAACAACTTCCACGGTTTTCTCAACTTGTATTGTCGGAGTTGGGATATGAAGATGAAACCCTAAATTAATATGTCCTTCAGTCCCAATTAAAATTCCTGGCTTGACCTTATATTTAAAATTTTTACTAATAATTTCCAGAGTTTTGCCTAAAGATGAAGCCGGTACTCTAATTTCAATTGATTTTATATTATCTTTACCAATATCATAATATTTCAAAGTTATATGACCCTTATTACCATCTATTTGAGCACCTGAATTACCCCCTATTTGTAATAAATCTTCTATTAACCCTTTAATTTGAAATTGTGCAAATGCACCTGCACCAAAATCAAAATAAAAATTTAAAAAACCTATGTCAAATTCAAGTCTACCCGGAATTTCAATACCAAGTCCTATTTTGGGTGTTGAATAAAGGTCACCAATGGGTGTAAGCAGACCGGTCTCAAATAATGATTTTAAGTTAATATTTGGCTCTAAACTAATAGGTAATGTTTGAAAATAATTCCATGATTTATTCCAATCCACTATTTCATAGCCACTTAAATCAAGATGTGTCTTAAAATTACCCCATAATTCAAGAAATGACTCGATTGAAATGTCCGCCCAAAGATTAAATTTATCTGGGTCTGGCTCTATATAAGTACAATAGGTGAATTTATCTCCAGATGAAACCGCCATATTATTAGCCCAATGATAATAATCTACCCCAAAAATATATCCAAAAGAAATATTATATCTTAATCCTAATCTAATTCCAAAATCCAAGCTCCCTTCCACAATAGCGAGTTTTCCGGGCATCTTACCTTTCAAATTAAAACTTTTTGATAATTCAAGCGCAAATTCACCTGCCTTACCAATACTCCCAGAAAAATCTATGTCTGTTTTTTTTCAATCTTAAGTAGGTGTTATATTCACAAAATATGCTGGTGGATTTTGTGTATAATTATAATGTGGTTTATTAAAATCAATATCTGAAAATGAAGAATAAGCTTTTACAGAATTTATATTTATCAACATCATTAAAATAAAAGTTAAGATTATGAAATAAGATTTAAATTTCGTTTTTCTTATTATTAATCCCATTTTTTAAAATTTTTTGATTTTAATATGTGGAATTTCTTTAATATTTATTTTACTATTAGATATATATAAAATTACTATTTTTCCAGTTAAAAAAAAACATTTTTCTAAATTTTTCTATTATAATTTAAATGATTTCACTATTATCTCTTTACAATTTTTTCAACCAATGTTTTTAAAATTAAAAGACTTAAAATCTGTAATAAATTAATAATAAAACAAGATTGATTTATATTCCATATCTAATATTCTCTATTTTAATTTAAAATTAAGATATATTATATAGTATATTATTTTAAATAAAATATTAATGTAATTTTATTATATATCTCTAAAAATTCAAATATAATCGCTAATTACCTCAAAATCATTCAATTTATTTAAACTATGAAAATAATTCATATAAAAACAATTCAATGTATTAAATTATTTATAATTAGACAATTAATTAATTAATATGAAGGAAAATAATTCAAACAACATTAAATTTATTTTTAAAGAAAATTTTAAGGAATTTGTTTTTGGATTTCAAGATGGACTTATTTCTACATATGTATTATTAGTAGGAATTGCGATTCTTGTTATTTTAAATCCAGTTTTATTGATAATTACATTATTAGCAGAAATAGCATCAGGTGCGGTTTCTATGACAGTTGGGGCTTATATCTCGATTAGAACTGAAAATGAATTAAAGAATAAATTTGAAGACATTGATATGGACATAAATTTTAAAATTAAAAAATATTTAAAAGTAGAAGATTTTTCAAATGATGAACTGGAAAATTTTAAGCAATTTTTCAATACACATCCAAAAATCTGGGAAAAAATTGAAAACCAAAATAATCAATTAATCTCAAAAAGAGACCCTTTGGACATTGCTATATTAATGGGTATTTCATTTATTTTGGGTGGAATAATTCCGTTAGTACCTTATTTAATTCCATTACCTACTTGGTCGTTTCTTATTGCTACAATAGCATCGTTTACAGGACTATTTATGTTAGGGATATTAAGAAATAAAATTTCAAAATCGAAGAAGCATTGGATTAAACCAGCTTTAGAAATGATATTAATAGGAATACTCGCAGTAATAATAATTGAGATATATATTTACTTTATTTCCTTGACCTATGGATGGATTAGTTTTAGTTGATAAAAAACATGGCAAATTTTTTTTATTAAATTTATTTTTTATTTGAAATAGAAAATTTGATTAGATGTAATTTATTAAGTTGAAAATTGAATTTGTAATTAATAAACTTAATAAAAATGACAAAACTATTACTAAAATATATAACAAAATTACCTTAATTTTAGAAAATCGCACATTCGTATCATAAATGAAAAACATAATCGCAAGATCAACAATAAACATAAAAAAAGGACTCAATAAAACAAATACAGCGCCAAAAATTATAAGGAAATTACAAAGAAATACTACAATCATATCAAATAATTCAATTAATCCGATAGTTTTTAAAATATTTTTTATTTTTCTAAGATTTTTATCATTATATAAAAGATGTAACCCAAGAATTAGCATACCGAAACAAATTACAATATGAAAACTTATATAAATTAATTGAAACAAAACAAACTCAATTAAATTTAACCCTAAAATAAAAATAAATGGTAACATCTTATTTCATCATTTATAAAGTATTTAGGCTGGTCAAAAATTCTTAAAGACCGACTTTATATAAAAATTTTCGACTTTAAATCTTTTGGGTTTGTCCTTCTCTCTTCATATATTCTTAATTCTAGAAAAATCTAAGAGACCTTATTACTTCTGCTGCACTTAACTGGCTCGGTACTATTGCAAGTGCTAATGATACAATACATCTTAATAAAATTTCTTTATTATGTTAATAAGTCCTATTTTCTTCTTTTTTTAGCCCTAATACATTCTTTATAATTTAATTATTTTGTTCAACGTATATTCTCTTTTTATAAATCTTTTTAAATATTTTGTGTCTCTGCAGAACACGACAACATTGTCGATATTCTTTTTTTCTTTTTTTTTATTGGAATGTATTTATCTAAAGTAGTTTAATTTGGTAATTTTTTTGCTTTATTTTTATTTTTTATGGTATTTTTTCCTCTCTTCTTATCTCTAGGGTTTGCATGTTTTATCCCAATACAGTTAAGATCCACTCTCAACTTGAAATGATTGTTTTCACTATCATAACCCGCGTCTGCTAATAATTATTTCGGATGTATCTTCGACCTTTTTAGTAAATTAATCAAGAAATCCGTTATTTTTTGTTCTTATTCGTTTATCTTTGTGATAATAGAAAATATATTTGATTTGCTGTTACTATCGGTAATAATATGGGCTTTGTACTCAAAATATCGGCCACCATTATATTTTGAGATGCCCCGTATAGCATCAATATCAGTATTGCTCTGCACTTTTTTAGTCGGAGGATTGAAATATAATTCAATTATACCTAATCTACCACAATTCTATCAAAATTGAGGATATTAAATAAACACAACTCATTAATTAATCATAGATTTATTATGTATAAAGTGTCAATATCAAGTTTATGGAAAAATTTCTTTAAAATGGAGGCACTTGGGATTTCATTGAGGTCAAGTCCGATTTTTTGGCTAAATATTTATCAAGCCACAATTTTGCTATTAAAGACATATAATTATTTGGTAACATTAGTGTTTTTAACATAAGACATCTAAATAATATTTTTTTATCAAATTTCGGGCGCCCCAGACCACACTCCCTGTTGAAATTTTCAAGGAACGAAAAATAAAAATTATAAGAAGAAAATAATATATAATAAAGGGAACTGGATATATCTGGATAATAAACATAATTTATTTCTAGTAAATATTGTTAAATATTGCATATTATAATATATGGCGTCTCCTTTTACTAATATTTCGCTCAAGATCATTTGAGAGATACTCTCTCTGTAATACCGGTCTCTGTGAAAAATAGTTTGCTTCTAAAAATGAGAAAAATATTTAATGTCGGAATCAATATTTATTTAATAATTTTTGACCAGTTTATATTAATCCAAATTTCTCTTTATACTTTTGAAGAAGTTTACTAAGATTGTCTGCTCTTTCTCTCTCTTTTTCTGTTCTTTCTCTCTCTTTCTCGAATTTAGTGGGTAGAACTTTATCTTCTTCTCTATCAATAATTATTAAATGATATAATTCAATATTACCATATAATTTCTTTTTCCTCAGCATTAATCCTATTCTAAATGGTAAATTATCGTCTAAATCAATAATTTTTTCTGGATCTAATTTGTTTTCTCCCTCTATTAATGTAAACTCCCTACAATCTTTATGAACGTATATATCATCTTTAAGGATATATACCCTTAAAAATGGGGGTTTATACAAATTCGTTGCAACGTTATAAGGAGAATATATTATATAAACAGGAATTTTTAAAGCTTCGCAATAATCTACATGTTCTCCGATGTCTCTTCTCCACGTACTTTTTGATAAAATATTAATTGCCATGTCGGGTACTCTATTATTAAAATCAAATGATTTATATGATGATAATGCATAGGGAAAATTCCAATTATTAAAGAAAGAAACATCAAATATCAAGTCAATAAGTTCATCTCCAAGTTTGAAATAGTGATGTAAATCGGGTAAAGGAGTCGAGTTGGGAAAATTAGTCTTTAAAACATCATATAGGTAATGAATACCTTCAGAATGGGGGACACTCTCTCGTCTACCCAATCGGGGTTTACTAGGGGTATATTCTATAGTTGGAGATAAAGAATGTCTTGTACTTTTAAATTGTATCCCACCTTTTTTATTGGAATTCTCTTCTATCATATAAATCTATGAATTCTATTCTTTTTCTCATTTTTAAATATTTCTTAATTTGTAATGTATTATTTAAACTAAATACCATTTAACATTTACACTTTGCTTTTAATCCACTTAAAATCTTATATTATAGTTAAATAATTGCTATAATTAAATAAAAAGTAGTCTAAAAAACTGAAATTGAAAGATCCGTGAATATTTTTATTTTATGAATTTTTATAGAATGATTATTTTTCGTTCCAAAAGATATTACATCTTTTTTACAAGCATCAATACATTTTCCATATCGAATATAATTTCTTTTATGATTTCCTCTAAATCATTTTCAATGGCATTATACATCAAAATACGGGGTATGTTGTGATTCATGCATTATTATTCAAACATTATTTTATTAACGTGTTTTTTTATCTCTAAATACTTCAAATAAATTTTTATTTAATAATAAGAAAATTTCCAGAATTTGTAAAGAGGATAATAAAAAGGGCGAAATTAGGGAAAATAATAATAAAAAGATCAATTGGGTCTTCATTAAATTTAATAAAAATAAGGTGAGAGAAAAAAGTTGAAAAAATTAAAAGGAAAAAACTCGTAATAATAAAACATAGGAATTCATAAAAACTTGGATTTAATTAGTTTCTAATAAATATACGGAATTAATTTAATTTATTATTAAAATTTTATTTTTAAAAAAAGATCAGTATTAATATTTATCGTTGGTTTCTGAAATTTTTTTATTAATAAAGATAAAACTTTAAAAATAAATTGTAAAAAGTAAATATAATGGATAAGAATGATAATGATAATAGTCTGGAAGATAGAACGGCAGAAAATGTGAAAAAACATCAAATAAAGAGGATAATTTACACAGTAATTTTTATTATAGGAATTCCATTATCATATCCAACAGTATTTCCGCTGGGATTAATTTGTACTGGAATTTTATTGTTTCAAAATGACAAGAAAATTAGTTATAGTGCAATATTTTTAATTATAATTCAGATTTTTATTTTATTTTATTTTGGACTTTTTTTCATAATTACGCCAGTAAGATGAAAAAATGTAATGATGAAACGAAAAATGGATAAATTAAAAAAACGTTTGGTACTAATTGGGAAAATTGGAATAATTTTAATTCTTTTG
>SUPR01000156.1 GCA_005191425.1 Candidatus Helarchaeota ASGARD archaeon Hel_GB_B | reverse complement strand
TATTATTAAAAACAATATTATTACAGACAATAAAAGCTATGGCGTATTTGCAGATATTAATTCTGAAGTTGATATTGAAGGGAATTTTATAAAAGATAATACCGGCTTTAATGTGAGGATTGAGAAGAGTAGTGATATTTATAGGTAAATAGTATTGCTAGTGTAATAATATACACTAAATAGTGTAAAAATTTCTAATATCTAAATTAATATAAAAATAAGTGAATTTTTAAAAAGATGAGTTTTACTAAAGAGGTTGGCAGGTTGCTGTAATGTAATGCATTTATTACATAAATGCGTAAATATGTAATGTAATTATTACAGATATGAGAATGCGTAGTAAAATAAATTTGAGTTTTTAGCTACCGAGTAGCTTTAAAGCTACTCGGTAGCTATTGACAAAGACTAGTAAATATTATATACTACTTTATAAATAGTATTACTAAATGTAAAATACTAATTTATAATTAGAAATAAATTTAGTATGACAAAAGGGAAGACTATAAGTAGTTTTCTTGCAAATCTAAAAATATGTTTTTATTTAGAAAATTATATCCTAAAATAAAAGATCATCTTAAGCAAAAGCAAATTAGTATTTTGACTGGAATGCGACGGACCGGGAAAACTACCATTATAAAAGAGCTCCTAAGGGAAGTTGATTCTGATAATAAGTTGTATATTGATTTGGAACGATTGGATAATCGTGAACTTTTTTCTCAAAGTAATTATGATAATATCATGCGTGATCTGGAAAATTCGGGGATTGATATTAAGAAAAAAATTTTCTTGGCTTTTGATGAAATTCAACTTTTACCGAAAATTGCCAGTGTTTTAAAATATTTTTATGATAATTATAATATTAAAATAATTGCTACCGGATCAAGTTCATATTATCTTAAAGATTTATTTTCAGAATCGTTAGCCGGGCGTAAAAAGATTTTTGAGCTTTTTCCTTTAGACTTTGGAGAATATTTGGGTTTTAAAAATGTTTCATGGAAAAAAGAACTTAAGTGGCAGGATAAAAAATTTAATAAAACTGCTTACGAAGCTTTGAGACATTATTATGAAGAATATATTGAATATGGCGGTTTTCCGGAAGTTGCTTTAGCAGAGAGTACTGATCAAAAAAAAGATATTTTATTTGATATTATTAGTTCTTATATTAATATTGATATAAAATCACTTTTGGATTTTAGAAAAGAACATGATATTTATAATTTACTTAAATTATTGTCAGTCCGTGTTGCTACTCGTTTAGATTATTCAAAATTATCGCGTAGTTGTGGATTTAGTCGGCCGACAGTTCTTAATTATCTTGATTTATTTGAAAAAACTTATTTGATAAAAAGAGTGCCGGTTTTTACAAAAAGTCCCGAGAGAGAAATTGTTAAAGCAAAAAAGCTCTATTTTTTAGATAATGGCTTAGCAGGAATTCTTTCAGACTTAAATAGTGGTGCAAAGTTTGAGAATGCAGTTTTTAATCAACTATACGCACAGGGTGATATCCAATATTATGCTTTAAAAAATGGGAGAGAAATTGATTTTATTTTTAATAAAAAGGAAGCTTTTGAAATTAAGGAAAAACCTATTTTAGGAGAACAGTCAGATCTTTCCTTATTATCAAAAAAAGCTGGGGTTAAAAAAAGTCGTTTAATCGGGAGATATAGTTCGCCAAATTATAATGATTATATCTGGGGTGGAGAAATATTTTAAAGAATAATAGCTACTGAGTAGCTAAAATATGGTAGTTAAAAAAAATTTTAAATTATTAAAATAAAAAAAATATGAAATATAAAATAATAGAAAAATTAAAGAATCTTCTCTGGCTTAGTTTAACTATTTTTGTTTTAAGCATTATCGCCGGAACAACAATCCATATCTTCGCCGCCTTTACCGAGCCGACTGTGGCTCCGAGCTCAAGTGACCAGGATTTTCCGGAAAATATTTTGGGGGCGAATAATGCTGATAATGATTATGATTCTTCTTTGGTTACGGCGAGCTCAAGCGGAAGTATTATTGAGCGTTTGGATTATATCCAGTCAAACATGTTTGATTCGGCTCCCCAGCAATATCAGGTTTATGACGATTATAATTGTGCTAATAATAATGATGAAACAGAGGATTCGGCTTGCGCGGCTTCTGACCCTGAGTATACGGGAGAAGAGGGGACTTGGGCCAGTTCTACTGATACAGATTTGAATGGATCTTTGGTGGCTTCCGGGCTGGTAAAAAAAGACGTTCGTACCGGACTTTATTGGGCGGATTGTTATGATTCTACTTCCGGTCAAGGATCCTGCGATACGATTGATAATGATTTTGATATTTGGGATGATGGGGGCTGTTCAGGGGACGGCAGTGGTTATGATTGTAGTGACGCGGATATTATTAACGGCAATTGCTGTTCGGAAGATTATTATTGTTATGATGATGACGGTGATGGGTCGGCAATTGATTATTGTTTGGATTTGTCCCTTGATGCGGATGGCGATGGAACGGATGAAACTGATTGGAGGTTACCGACGCAGAAGGAGCTGATGCAGGCTTATATTAATGGAGTTGCTAATAATATACCTAATCCAGCCACCAACTATTGGTCGTCTACCGAGGGCTATGGTAATGCCGGCTACGCCTGGCTCGTCTACTTGTACAATGGGGACACTGGTAACGGCAGTAAGGCAGGTAATGGCTATGCCCGTTGCGTCTGCCGGTGATTGTGTGCTGCAGAGATTGACGCGGATTATTATGCGGAATTTACGCTGAATTTATGTTTGATTAGCTTTTAAGTTTATAATTATGGTTAATAAGCTGTTGTATGAAAAAGAATCTTATTTGATTCGTGGGGCTTGTTTTGAGGTTTGGAATGAATTTGGAGGGGCATTTAAAGAAAGTGTTATTGATAGATCCTTGCAAATTGCTTTAAAATATAAAGGGCTAACAATTGAATCGCAAAAAAGAATTGATATTTATTTTAAAGGTATAAAAGTGGGTACATATATTCCTGATGTAATTGTTGAAAATAAAATTATTATAGAATTAAAATGCAAAGCAGTTTTAACTAAAGGTGATATTGATCAATTTTGGAAATATTTAAAAGGTTCAAGCTATAAACTTGGATTTTTGATAAATTTTTCTCCAACAGAATTAGTAATTAAACGTGTAATATATGAAACTGCCAGAAATAAAGCAAAACATTAATTAAAAATTTTGCGTAATTTCGGCGTAATAATCAGCGTTAATTTCGCTTATAATATTTATGAAAAAAAACAATTTTATTTTTAAAAACAAATTATTATTGACGCTTGTGATTAGCATTGCTTTAATTTCTGCCGGACTTTATTATACTCGCGCTTCTTTTATTGAACCGACTGTAGCTCCGTCCGCTTCGGATCAAGATTTTACGGAGAATATTTTGGGGGCGAATAATGCGGATAATGATTTTTCTTCAACTCAAGTTGGGGAAAATGCTGATGGGTCTATTATTGAAAGGCTTGAATTTATTCAGGATGTTTATGTGGATGGTAATGCCGGACCGATAATAAATTATCAGAATTTCAAAAACCAAATCTGGGACGATTGGAAAGGTGATGAAGCCGCGACTTCTAGTGATTTGGCTTCGGCTTATGCGGGCGGGGTTGATATGAATAAGGAAGAAGGTGCTTGGGCAAGTACGACTGATACCAGTCTGGGGTCAGAGACGATTGCTTCCGGGGTGGTAAAGCGAGACGCGCGTACTGGGCTTTATTGGTCGGATTGTTATTCATCAGCGCAGGACGGGTCTTGTGATGAGATAGAAAATAGCTTTACTTTAGACGGCGTTATTGCTGATACAGATGACGGATTGGATGCCGAAGGCGGAGATAGCGTTGATTTTTGTGAATCTTTAAGTTTAGATGCGGATGGTGACGGAATAGATGAGACAGATTGGTATTTGCCAAGCCAGAAAGAATTAATGATAGCTTATGTAGATGGTTCTGCTAATAATATACCTAATTCAGCTATCAACTATTGGTCGTCGACCGAGGACTATGGTGGTGCCGGCGGTGCCTGGCACGTCGGCTTGGGCTACGGGAGCACTGGTTACATTATTAAGGTAATTAACTTCTATGCCCGTTGCGTCTGCCGGTGACCCCAGTTAAATAAAAGTCTAACGGGGTGAATTGATTATTTTATTATTATTTTTATGGTGAGATATTAGGATTTGTCTGTATTCCAAGATTTTTGTGCTTATATAGGTTTCGGGTGGTGTTTTGTCCGTAGAGACGCGATTAATCGCGTCTCTACGATAGCAAATAAATTTAAATTTTTTTATGAATTATTATTATGTTTGTGTATTACTATTATAAATAGTATGACCAAATATAAAATACTATTTTATAAATAGGAAAATTAAGCTTAATTTTTAGTTTATATTTTTAAATTCAGTCAGTTCATTGACGGAAATTATATAAATTCAGTCAGTTCATTGACGGAATTAAGCTAAATTCAGTCAGTCTATTGACGGAATTAAGGAAATATAAACATATTGACAATACTATAAGTTTGTATTATTATAAATTTATGGACTATAACTCCATAAATTTATAATAATATAAGGAATAATATGTTAAAAAGATCTTATAATTTGAATAACTTACTTAAAAAACAAAAAGTTTTAGTTATTTATGGTCCTAGGAGGGTTGGAAAAACGACTTTATTACAGGAATTTTTAAAACAAACAAAACTAAAATATAAACTTGATTCAGGTGATAATATAAAAACTCAAGAAATATTAAGTTCTCAAGATTTTGATCAAATTCTGTCTTATGCTCATGGTTATGAATTAATTGTTGTAGATGAAGCTCAGCAGATACCTAATGTTGGGATGGGTTTAAAAATATTAATTGATCAAGTTCCAGGTTTAATGATTATAGTTAGTGGTTCAGCTTCTTTTGATTTATCTCAAAAAATAGGAGAGCCTCTTACTGGGAGGAAAATAACTAAAAATATTTATCCGCTTTCACAGAAAGAATTATTAAATAAGTATAATAAGTATGAACTTAAAGAAAAATTAGAAGATTTTTTAATTTTTGGTTCTTATCCAGAATGTATTACTAGTGCTAGCAAGCAAGAAAAAATAAATGTTTTAGAAGAAATAAGCAATTCTTATTTACTGAAAGATGTTTTATTATTAGAAAAAATTAAATCATCAAGTGTGTTAATGAAATTGTTAAAACTTTTAGCTTTTCAAGTGGGAAGCGAAGTATCTTTGAATGAATTAGCAAGGCAGGTAAAGCTTGATGTAAAAACAGTTGATCGTTATCTTGATATTTTAGAAAAAGGTTTTGTGATTAAAAGTCTTGGTTCTTTTAGCCGTAATTTAAGAAAAGAATTAAGCCGTAAATATAAATATTATTTTTATGATAATGGTGTTAGGAATGCAATTATTTCTCAGTTTAATTCCTTAGCAGATAGAAATGATATTGGTCAGCTCTGGGAAAATTTTCTTGTTATGGAGCGCTTAAAGAAGCAGGCATATACGCCAATTTATACCAATAATTATTTTTGGCGGACTTATGACCAAAAAGAAATTGATTGGGTTGAAGAGCGGGACGGAAAATTATTTGGTTTTGAATTTAAGTGGGGTGATAAAAAAGTAAAAGAACCGAAGCTTTGGAAAGAAACTTATGATAATGCGGAATATGAAGTAATTAGTCAGAATAATTATTTGGATTTTATTCTCTAGTTTTTATTTTTAATTTTGTTGTTCAATAAAATTTTGCTTTATAAATTTTTAACTGCTTTGATGTAAGCGTTTTAAATAAGTTCACTTACATATTTGATTGCGAGTTTGAGTTTTTTAGCTACCGAGTAGCTTTAAAGCTACTCGATAGCTAAAAATATAATTAATTATATCTCTGAATTAACTAAAATAATTTTTTACAATAGTATAAAAATCTTGACATTTTTATTGACTATGGTATAATATTCTTGTAATTATTTTAACTAATATTAAGTAAAATGGATAAAAAAAGAAATATATTTAAATATATTAAAAATGATTTAAAGGATAAAATGGTTTTTATTGGTGGTCCTCGTCAGGTCGGGAAAACTACCTTAGCTAAGCAAATAGGTCAATCTGAATATGGGAAATATATGTATTTAAATTGGGATAATCACAGGGATAGAAAAGATATTTTAAATTCTCGTTTTGATCCGGAAGCGTCTCTAATTATTTTTGATGAAATTCATAAATATGCAAAATGGAAAAATTATATTAAAGGCGAGTATGATGTTAATAAAGATAAGTATAATATTTTAATTACCGGGTCC
>SUPR01000016.1 GCA_005191425.1 Candidatus Helarchaeota ASGARD archaeon Hel_GB_B | reverse complement strand
AAATAATTTATAATAGATATTTCAAGAGATAGCACAACATAACATATAAAAAACTAATATTCCCCATAAGTAGGGTTTATAAATATCGTCCATTTTAACTTCATCTAAGGTCTTTATAAGAATTTTTGCTCTTACTATTCTTTATTCATAAATTATGATTTAAAAAAAGGCATTTTGAATTCTTAAAAATAAAAATTTTGATTTTTTTTTCAAAATATCTTACTAATTTAATATAATTATACTAATTATACTAATTATACTAATTATACTAATTTTACTGATTTCTTAAATCGACATTTATTATTATTCATTTAATTCTTCAATTATTAAAGCCAATATTGTGTAAATCGCTTCTAAGTTTTTAATTTTTGAATATAAAGATAAAGAATAATTTGTAGAATTAATTAATTTCAATTTAATCTTTTTATTTTCCCCGTAAAGTATGAATTTAGGATGGTAAAAAAGCAGATAAAGTTTTGAGTAAAGAGGAGCGAGGTTATAGGAAAAAAGTCTTGAACTTATATTATGCAATGAAGTAATTCCTGAATTTGGTAAAAAGAATAATAAAAGAAACGGAAATAGGAAAAAAAATGATAGTAAGATCAATAGGATTTGTATTAAAAGTAATAGAGAATTGCTGTAGTAAAACAATTGAAAAAAGTGATAATGAGAATTATTTAACTTTTGAAATACAGAATTTTATAAAAAGTCTTTTGTTACAATTATGAAAAATAGGGCGTTTTAGTAATAAAAATATTTGATCATTATGAGCAATTTAATTTTAGGATAAAAATATAGATAAATAACATAAAAATAATATTAAGTATGAATTCAATTTAGAAAGAATAGACCAATCATTAATTTTGAAATGGACAATTGATGTATAATTCTCAATAAAATTTTTTAATTTTGATTTTTTCAATTCAAAATATTTATATATTAGTATATCTTCATAGTCACAAATAGTGATTAAATTTTTAAAAAATAATATTTTGCCTTAGAAATAGATGTATTAAAAATTAGGTGATGAAATTACCATCGAAAAGAGACTATTATGAAGTATTAGGAGTTAGCAGAAATGCTAGCCAAGATGAAATTAAGAAGGCATTCCGCAGAAAGGCTAGACAATATCATCCTGATGTAAATCCGAATAATCCAGAAGCTGAGGAAAAGTTTAAGGAAATAAATGAAGCTTATGAGGTATTAAAAGACCCAAAAACCAGACAGCAATATGATAAATTTGGGCATGATTTTAAAAAGTATGAAGGTGTCCCTCCAGGGTGGCAACCTGGAGCAGGGCCAGGATTTCATTATACATGGACAAGTACAGGACCAGGTGGTGTAAAAATTAGTTTTGAGGATTTTTTCAAAGGAAAAGGCAGAGGGTTCGGTGGTTTTGACGATATTTTTGGCGATTTATTTAGTGATATTTTCAATGTAGGTGGAGGAATACCCAAGTCAGGCAAATATGCAAGAAAACGCCCAAGAGCTGGTGATGATTTAAAATATGTTTTAGAAATTAGTATAGAAGATGCATATAGAGGGGCAGTAAAACAGATCACATTTCAGAAACCTGGAATAAATGGTTCTACAAGGACAGTAAAAATAAGAATACCACCTGGCGTTAAAACAGGTACTAAATTAAGAGTACCGGGTGAAGGAATGCCTGGAATAAGAGGCGGGCCTCCTGGTGATTTATATGTAGAGATTGTAGTTAGGCCGCATAAAATATTCAAGAGGGAAAATGATGATTTAATAGCCCAAGTTCATATCAAACCTTCACAGGCGCTTTTAGGCGCAAAAATACCTGTTCCTAGTTTAGATGGGCATATTAAACTTACAATCCCTCCAGGTACCCAAAGCGGTGCAAAATTTAGAATTCCTAATAAAGGATTTCCAAAAATCAATACAAATCAAAGAGGTAATTTAATTATTCAAACAAAAATTGTAATTCCTAAAAGATTGACATCCGAACAAAGAAGAGTTGCTGAGCAACTTAGAAATGTCGGATTATAATTATTAAAAAATTAATAAATAGAAGGTGAATAATTTTGTTAAGTAGTGAAAAACTAACTATAAAAGTTCAAGAAGCATTTATGGAAGCTAAAAAAATAGCTAATAATAAAAATCATCAAGCTTTAGAAATAGAACATTTATTAATTGCATTAACAAATCAAACTGATGGTGTGGTTTATCAAATATTTCAAAAACTTGGAGTTATACCCCAATCGATCATTAATGATTTAAATTATGATTTAGACAAATATCCTACAGTTCAAGGAACAGCGGAAATGTATATATCTCCGAGATTAAAACAGATTTTAGACAATGCATGGAAAGAAGCTGAAAATTTTAAAGATGAATATTTGAGTGCTGAACACATTTTGTTAGCAACAATTGATAGTGATACTTCTGCAGCAGGGATCTTAAAGAAATATGGTATAAATAGAGACAGAGTTATTCAAGCTCTTTTAGATGTAAGAGGTAGTCATAGAATAACTGATGAAAATCCCGAAGGAAAATACCAAGCATTAAAGAAATATGCAAGAGATTTAACAGATATGGCTAGGAGAGACAAGTTAGACCCGGTAATTGGTAGAGATACTGAAATTAGAAGAGTAATGCATATTTTATCAAGGAGAACAAAAAATAATCCGATTTTAATAGGTGAAGCTGGCGTTGGAAAAACGGCGATTGTAGAAGGTTTAGCTCAAAGAGTTGCAAAAGGTGATGTCCCTGAAAATCTTAAGAATAAAAGAATTGTTGCTTTAGATCTTGGTGCGCTGATTGCAGGAACAAAATATAGGGGTGAGTTTGAGGACCGCGTTAAAGCTGTACTTAAGGAAATTAGAGAATCAGATGATGTTATCTTATTTATTGATGAAATGCATACTTTAGTTGGTGCAGGGGCAGCTGAAGGAGCTGTTGATGCGTCAAATATGTTAAAACCCGCTTTAGCTAGGGGCGAACTACGATGTATCGGAGCAACTACACTCAATGAATACAGAAAATATATAGAAAAAGATGCTGCATTAACTAGGCGATTTCAACCAATTTTAGTAGAAGAGCCATCAGTTGAAGATACAATTTCAATTTTACGAGGTCTTAAAGAGAAATATGAAGTACATCATGGTGTAAGAATTTCAGACGCTGCAATTATTGCGGCAGCAACATTATCAAACAGATATATTGCGGACAGATTCTTACCAGATAAAGCTATTGATTTATTAGATGAAGCGGCAAGCAAATTACGAATTGAAATTGATTCAATGCCTACCGAAATTGATGAAGTTGAGAGAAAAATCTTACAACTTCAAATAGAACAACAAGCCCTTAAAAAAGAAGATGACCCAATTTCTAAAGAACGATTAGAAAAAATAGAGGAATTGTTAGCAGAACTGAAAGAAAAAAGCGCCAGTTTAAAATTAAAATGGAAAAATGAAAAAGAACAAATCGATAAAATCAAGAAGATTAAGAAAGAAATAGAACAGACAAAATTAGAAGCTGAAAGAGCTGAACGAATGGGTGACCTTGGAAAAGCTGCTGAATTAAGATATGGAAAATTAAATCAATTACAAAAAGAATTAGAAGAAGTTAGAAAGAAACTAGAGGAAATTCAAAAAGACTCAAAAATGTTAAAAGAAGAAGTAGATGAAGACGACATTGCTGAAGTTGTTAGTAAATGGACTGGCATCCCAGTATCTCGAATGATGGAATCTGAACGCGAAAAACTTTTAAAAATGGAAGATCGATTAAGACAACGAGTGGTAGGACAAGATAGGGCATTAGAATTGGTCTCAAATGCTATCCGAAGGTCCAGATCAGGACTCCAAGATACTAATAGACCAATAGGCTCATTTATGTTTCTTGGACCTACTGGTGTCGGAAAAACTGAAACTGCCAGATCACTTGCAGAATTTTTATTTGATGACGAACGGGCGATGGTCAGAATAGATATGTCTGAATTTCAAGAAAAACATACAGTATCTAGATTAATTGGAGCTCCACCAGGTTATGTTGGATATGATGAAGGTGGATATCTAACTGAAGCTGTACGACGACGACCCTATTCTGTAGTATTATTAGACGAGATCGAAAAAGCTCATCCCGAAGTTTTGAATGTCCTCCTTCAAGTACTTGATGATGGAAGACTTACTGATGGACATGGAAGGACAGTAGATTTCAAAAATACAATCATCATTATGACCAGCAATATCGGTGCACGTTATATTGTTGAATCCAGAGGTAAGGACATTTATGAAGTAGAATCAAAAGTAATTAAAGAATTAAATAACTACTTTAGACCCGAATTCTTAAACAGAATTGATGATATAATCGTATTCAATTTTCTCTCAGAAGAGATGATCAAGAAAATTGTAGATATAAAATTAAACAAAATCAAGAAACAACTTGAGGAAAAACGGTTATCAATTAGTGTAACTGAAGAAGCTAAAGAGTTCCTTGCTAAAAAAGGTTATGATCCCGTTTACGGAGCCAGACCATTATTAAGGGCAATTCAAAGATATGTCTTAAACCCACTTTCAGTTGAATTCCTTGAAGGAAAATTCCAACCCGGCGATACTATAGAAATATCAGTGTTAGATGTTGACCATTTAAAATTTTCTAAAATTTAATAGAATTTTTTCTAAATTCTATATCTTTTTTTTAATTAAATTAATAATTTATATGCAAATTATTGTCCCATGTATTCTAATACCTAATCAAATCTCACTTTTAATTCTCTAATTGAACTATGAAGATATAGGAGGATTTAGACTCATTATTTCTCTGTATTCTTAATTGATATTCCAACTTTTATTTTAAAATTAAAAATGTTTATTAATACATTGAGAGAGTAAAAAAAACGATTTCAAAAGATTTAAAATTAAAAAGTTAATTACATTTATAAAATGAATTCTCCTCTTAAAGATATTAAGGTGTTAGATTTAACAAGGTTATTACCTGGACCATTTTTAACTATGTTATTAGGTGATTATGGAGCTGAAGTAATAAAAATCGAAGACCCAAATCTGGGGGATTATGTTCGTTGGAGAAAACCATTTATTTATAATGAAGCCCATGATTTAAAAATGAACACATTATTTTCTTATCTAAATAGAAATAAAAAATCATTAACATTAAATTTAAAAAGTGAATTCGGTAGAGAAATTTTTTACAAATTAGCCAAAAATGCTGATATTATAGTAGAATCATTTCGTCCTGATGTAAAATACAAACTCAAGATTGATTACGAAACAATCGAGAAAATCAATCCAAGGATTATATATGCGTCCCTAACTGGATTTGGACAAAATGGTCCATATAAGGATATAGCGGGACATGACATTAATTATATTGCATTTACAGGAATATTAAGTTTAACAGGTAAATATAACGGTCGCATCACAATTCCGGGCACTCAAATTGGAGACATTGGTGCTGGCTCATATATGGGACTCAATTCTATATTATTAGCATTAATTGCACGCGAAAAATATGATATTGGTCAGTATTTAGATATTTCTATTTATGATGGCTTGATTTCATGGTTACCAGCAACTTTTAATGACTTTTTATTATTAAAAGATAAATTTCAAAAAGAAGACGGAAGATTAATTGGCGAACTACCTTGGTATAATGTATATAAAACTAAAGATGATAAAGAAATTGCAATTGGTGCATTAGAACTTAAATTCTGGGAAAATTTTTGTAATACTATAAATAGGCCCGATTTAATTGAGTTACGAAATTTAGGGATATCTGAACATACTAAAATAAAAAGAATATTAGAAAATATTTTCTTAGAAAAAACCAGGGATGAATGGATAGAGATATTTCACGGTATAGATTGCTGTATAGCTCCTGTTTTAAATATTAAGGAAGTTCTAAAAGATCCACATTTATTAGAACGAAATTTAATTATTGAATATAAACATGAAAAATTAGGTAAAATAAAACAGATTGGTTTTTCATTTAAATTACCAAAAACTCCTGGAAATATCCAATTTGGAGCGCCTACTTTTGGACAACATAATAATGAAATTTTACAAGAATTGGGTTATACTAAAGAGCAAATAAATAAATTTGAAAAAGAAGGTATAATTAAGACTGAAAATAACCAGGATCGCTCTGTTTTTTTGTAAATTATTTTAATTATTATCTGATTCTCCATTAATTATTTATAATAAATTTTCAAGTATAATTAAATCTTTTATATTTCCTTTAGGTTGCAATTTACCACTAATAAAAGCTTCCATTACATCAATATTACCCTTTTTTATTCCAAAAATAGTCTCCGTAGTAGTATATAATGAAGCATCAGCCTCATCTTTTATACCTTCAAAAAGAGTACAACTACTATTTCTGACATCGAGAAACATTGATTCATCTATATCAGTAAGATGAATTTGGATAATTTTATTAAATCCTTCAAACTTCTTTGCAATTTCTGGATTGTCCAATTTCTTAGTCCAATCTTCTATTGTTTCATAAACCTTATCTCTGAGGTTCATTAAAAGCACCATCATTAATAAGAATCAAAAACTAAAATTGAAAATCTATATTTAAATTTTTTTTAAAATTTGTTAAAATAGAAATCAATTTTATTTATTTAAATTTAAATAGCTAAAGTAATGAAATTTACTTCACCAATTAAAATTTAAGATTAATCTGAAGATAACAAATAATTTGCTGATTATTAATAAAACTCTCTTTTTAATTGATGAAACTTTAATTTAGAAATAAACTAAATAAATTTTTTCTATGGAAACAATTTATCAAAAAATAATTAAATTATGAACAAATATTAAACATATAAACAAAATTATTAGCTAAATGATATTAGAAACCCGTACATAAATATTAATTCCGAATAGTAATTCATTTTAACCTTTATATAATAAAGAAAAACTTTTTCTTGGAATGAGATATTTAATTAAACTTGAAAAGAAATTATAAATTAAATTTTTCGTTTATATAACCCTAAAAATTAAATTGTGAAGAATTTGTTTTACACTTAAAAATTTCGGATTGATAACCATAAATGATTTATTTAAAAAGAATAAATAATATATCATATAGGATTAAAAAAAAATTAAATAAAAACAAATAAATTAATATTCAATTAAAATGCGTCCGTTGATTTAATTTTCAATAACATTTTACCTATCTTATTTCGCATATCAAATCTAGTTATAATATAAATTTAGAACAAAAAAGAATTAATAATAAAGTTAAATTAAAGATAGATAAACATAAAATTTAAAATTGGAAATTTAAAGTTAATAAAGTAAAGAAACATATTTTTTAAATTTTATTTAGTGTTATTAAAAAGGAGTAGGAATTAATGGTAAAAACTAGATATTTAGGAGTGATACACCACCCGGCTATTGGTATTAGAATACCTGAGATTTTCTTAGAAGGAATATTAACTTCTTATAAGAAAAATAATGTTGCAGGAGGTTTAATGCTATCATTTGGTAGAGAAACAGCTCCTGAAGGAGTAATAAATGCGCCACCCGGAAAATATGAAATTACAAGAGGGCATACCGGAACTTCTATTAAAAAATATCAAACCCTAGCAGCATTGAAAAGTGAGGAAAAAAATGTAATAGTAGAAATTGAAGCTGATCATTTAATAATTATTGGATCTTCAAATAAAGCAGTACAACGGATTGCTGGAGTGCATTTAAACCAAGAGATAAGTGAAGAAGAATTAAATAAATCAATTGAATATAACATGATGTGCATTAATGAAGCAATTGAAACAGGTTATGTGAATGTATATACAGTTGATTCATCAGATTTGTTTAATTTACAAGTAGAGTCAATGAGTGAAAAAGAACTATCAGAACAATTTGAAACTAAATGCTCAAATAAGATGATCATAGATGATTATGTTAATAAAGAATTTTTTTTTAAATCAATAAGTGGAGATGAATTATACCTAATTTATAATGAAAATGACGTTATGAAATTAGAATTAAAATTTAGAAAAAGTTTACAAGTTAATAAAATTATTTTTGATTATATCAAAAAACACATGAAACGTCCATTTGGATTTGAAATTTCATTAGATGAAACTATAGAATTAACTCAAGAAAATGAATTACATTTTTATTTAGAAGAATGGAAAAAATTAGGTGGTGAAGTAGGTTTTATTGCACCAAATATTGGGTTTAAAAAGAGACAAGATTATATGGGCAATATTTCAGATTTAAGAAGAAGAGTTGAATGGTTATCAACAATAGCTAAAAAATATAATACAATTTTATCGATTCACTCAGGTAGCGGAACAACACCATATAGTGGAAAAGGCCCACATACTTATGATGTATTATTAAAGGGAACAGATAATTCATTAAAATATAAAATTTCTGGGGTATATTATGAATTATTATTAGAATTACTTGAGAAACAACCTGAAAAAAGCCGGGCTAAAAATTTGTTCAACCAAATTTTTAACGAAGTATTAAAATTTTTAGAGGACCAAATCGATCAAAATACAAATTTTGCAACTGATTTATTAAAAACTCAAATTGATAATTATTATAAAGATAGGAATAAAACGGGAGAACATTATCAAGTACGTGCAGATTTTTTTAGATTTAATTCATATCTTGCCTTAAATTTTAGAAACAAAAAAGGAGAAAGATATATCCGGGATGCATTAATTAATTTATATCTAACCGATCAAAAGTTTAAAAATTTGATAGACTATGAAGTTGAGCAATTAACAACGAGATTAATTGTAGGTCTAAATTTTTCAAATAATATTCGATTAATTCAAAAATAATTAAATATTTTAGTAAGATGTGAACAAAATTTCAGACAATTTAAATAATAAATTTATAAAAAAGGCATTATTATATAAGCATTTAAATGGTAAGATACAATGTAATACTTGTGAGCATAAATGTGAGTTGAAAATTAATCAGATAGGCTTCTGCAGGACTAGAAAGAATATTAATAACGAATTATTTACATTAATATATGGAAATATCTCATCGATCTCAAATAACCCCATCGAAAAGAAGCCATTTTTTCATTTTCATCCTGGAACTTTTGCATTAACTATCGGTTCTTATTCGTGCAATTTTACATGTAGTTGGTGTCAAAATTATTCAATTTCCAAAACTCTACCAAAATTTATTGATAAAAATTATTTATTACCTGAACAATTAGTTCAACTTGCTATAAAAAATCATTCAAATGGACTAAGTTATAGTTTTAATGAACCTACTTTATTATTAGAACACGCCATTAATTCTTTCAAGATTGCAAAGAAAAAAGGGCTTTATAACACATTTGTTTCAAATGGTTATATGACAATTGACGCATTAAAAATTTTAATTGATTCTGGACTAGATGCAATTAATATTGATATAAAAGGTAATTGGGAAATTGTCAAAAAACATTGTAATGCAGATTTAAATTATATTATCAGAAATGCTAAATATGCTAAAGATCACGGAGTTCATGTAGAAATAACTACACTTGTTATAACAAAACTTAATGATAATATAAAAATTCTAAAAGAGATAGGATTAACCATTAAAAATAAATTAGGAAAAAATGTTCCTTGGCATCTAACCAGATATTTTCCCCACTATAAATATAATGAACCACCAACTTCGATTAAAATTTTAGAAGATGGTATGAAAATGGCTAAAAATCTTGGACTGAATTATGTATATATTGGAAATGTCCCTGGTCATAATGGAGAAAATACTTATTGCCCCAATTGTAAAAAATTAATAATAAAAAGAAGTATTTTCAATCTTGTAGAAAATAAAATTATTGAAAATAGATGTCCTTATTGTAAAGAACCAATTCCAATAATAATTTAATAGCCCGAAAACTTAATTTATTGTCTATATTGATTGATAATTAAGATTATCAAAAGATTATTGTTCAAAGTTTAAAAAATTCCTCATATTTTTAATTAAAATATCATTATAATCAACATATGAAATAATTTTATTCTTAATTTACGAAATAATATAAGTGGTCTTTTAAATAATTTTTATAGATTTGAACCTTTTATTAAAATGAAATATAAAAAAGAGAGAATGTAGATTAAATATGAAATATGTATATGGACCAGTACCATCCCGTCGATTAGGAAGGTCATTAGGAGTAGACACAATTCCTCAAAAAACATGTAATTTTTCATGTGTTTATTGTCAACTAGGTCGGACTACTACTTATATAAATGAGAGAAGAGATTTTTTTCCTCGAAATGACATTCTTCAAGAAATTAAAGAGAGGATAAATATTATTGGAAAAGACAACATTGATTATATAACATTTGTCGGAGATGGAGAACCAACTCTTTGTAAAAGTTTAGGCTGGCTTCTTGAGCAAGTGAAATCAAGCTTTCAAATACCAATTGCAGTTATTACAAATGGTGCATTACTTTATTTAGAGGAAGTTCAAAATGAATTGTGTTTTGCAGATGTAGTTCTTCCTACGTTAGATGCAGGATGTCCTGAAACATTTAAAAAGATTAATAGGCCGCACCCAACTATCGATTTTAATAAAATGATAAATGGAATGATTGAATTTAGAAAAAAATATTCGGGTCAAATTTGGATTGAATTTATGGCAGTTAGAGGTATAAATGATAATCTTGAAGAATTAAACAAAATTGTTAAATATTATGAGCAAATAAAACCAGATAAAGTTTATATTAATGTACCTATTAGACCTCCTGCAGAAAACTGGGTAAAGGTACCCACTAATGAAGGACTAGCATCGATAAAACAATCTTTTAAAAATGTAGTGGAAATTAATATGCCAGAAATTGGTGACTTTCAAGTTATAGACGAAAATATTTCAGAATTGAAAAAAGAGCTCTCGGAAATAATTAAGAGACATCCAATGCGTTTGGACCAACTCAAAAATTTATTAAAATCCAAAAATATTAAAGCACCTGAAAAAGTTATTTCTGAATTAGAAGAACTTGGTATTATAAAACAAGTTAATTATGATGGAAAAATATTTTTTCTATCGTCAAAAGTAAAAAGAGCAAAAGATTAACCAATTGTTGAGATTTAATTTTTTAATAATATATATATATTTATGGTTTAAATTTCAAGAAGTTTAATAAAAATACATTGTAATGCTATATAAGATATTAATAAGCATTGTTTAAACTGAAAATCAATCTATTTTTTCTTTTTCCTTAGTAGGTTTTTTTAAACGAGTTAATTTATTTTCAAAAAAATTTTGCAGGATATTTTTTACTTTATCAATGGCAGGAAATTGATATATATCAATTAAATGGTCATGTAAAGTGTGAAATGAAATTTCACCTAATTGATTCGTAATAATGATGTTAATGTCCTCTTTTAAGAGATTTTTAATAGTAATTAAACCGGCTCTAATATTTTTATTAATAAATTCATTTTCTATAGAATAATAATCTAAGATACGGTCATTTTCTACAATTACAATTAAATATCTTTTAGCTCTTCCAAAATGTTTTGAAATAATTGACTCAAGCCCATTTTCATCGTCTATTGGAATTACAATCTTATACTTTTTTAGTTCAGATGGTTTAATATAAACAGAGAATTGAATAATTTCTTTAATATTAGCGCGAATTTTTCTAATTATATCTTCTGAGATTTCTGAAGCACGTTCTACATCCATATTCTTTTTTAATTTAATAGTAATTTCTCCAAAAATAAATGGTCCGGCTTTTCGTAATTTTAATGCATCGAAGGAATTAATTGTACTGATATTTTTTATAATGGATTTAATTTTATCTTCAATTTTTTTAGATGGAGAAATGTCCATTAAAGCAAAAATCGCATCCTTACTGGTCAAAATACCGATTCTTAATATCAACACAGAAATTATTATTGAGGTTATACCATCAATAAATGGGATCATAAAATAACTTAATATGATAGAAATAAAAACAGCTATTGAAATGAATATATCACCCATGCGCTCCTTACCGTTTGCAATTAACAATTGTGAATTAATTTTATTTCCAACGCGTATCAAATATAAAGAACTAATTGAAGCGGAAATTGCCGAAATTATTGCTATAATAGATGATTGGATCGGAAATTCGATATTTGGAATGGAAAATAGGCGCATATATCCCTCGATTATAAGCTCAATAGCTCCAATTATAATGAATGCCGCTACTCCAAGAGTAACAAGCGATTCAGCCCGATAAAAACCATATTGAAACTTATTTGTGGGCTTTTTCTGCGCAATTCTCAGACCAATCCAGGTGCCAATCATAACGATACTATCAGATCCACTATTTAGAGCATCACTCATTAGTGATGAACTATTAGATATAATACCACCAATAAATTTAATAATAACAAGTCCAATTGATATAAAAAATACTATTATTGATGCTTTTTGCCCCTTTCTCAATTGGCTTCTTGAATAATCTTCAGTCATTTTCACTTTAATTTTAAAAATAATTATTAAAAAATATTGCTTATCTGAAAAAAATAGAAATAATAATCATTTATAAAAAAAATATTTATGTTATTCTTTTTTGAAGTATAATTGGCAATGGCAATGTCCATCGCGTTCGATTTCTTCGGCTGACCATATACATGGGCATATTTTACCTTTGTCTTTTTCTCTATCACCCTCTACCACTCGACAGGGGCAGTAAAAAAAACCATATTTTTCTTTGTTATTATTTAGCCCTTCTAAAATACTTTCAACATACTCATCATCAGGGTTGAGACGCCAACCCTTTTTTTTAGCAACTTTTTCAAGAATTTCACGTGTCCATTTCAAATAAATCACCTTTGAATTTGTTTTACTTATTTTAGTCTTTAATTACTCCAACTAAATCGAGAATACCTGCAATTAAAACTAATATTCCTTGAATACCTCCAAAAATTAACATTACAATTCCAACCACGATTAAAATTAGCCAATTTACCGAAAACTTTTTTGTAGATTCTATTACGCCGTATGCAATTAGCAAAATTACTCCCAAAACAATATTTACGATCCCGCAAAGAATGGCAATAATAATGCTACCTAATACTGAAGGTAATATTGAAAACGGGATTGGAAACAACAAAAGGATCATCACTATTCCCATTATAATTGCGAATATACCACCAAGTATCGATAAAACACGCACCCAACTGCTAAATTCATGTGACTTTGACCTCGACCTTCTTTTTCTTCTTGGCATATTATTTACCTTTTTAGAATTTATTTTTTATTAATTTTTTAATTTTTTTTATATTTTATACAATATTTTTTGCTCAATTTAATAAGTTATGACTTATTTTTACATTTTATAATTTAAACAAATTTTTTTATAAAACTATAGAAATATATGGCTTACAATTTTGACCGATTTAAATTTAATTATTAATATTTTGTCGATCTTAATTATTAAGATATTTGAATATTTAGGAATTGCGTTAAATTTTTTGTAAATTTTCCTATAATCATTAAAAAAAACGGATATTTTTATGTAAAAGTTAATTTGGATTTTTCTATTTTATATTTATTTTATTTCTTAATTATAAAAATAAATCTCGTTAAAAATATATAATTTTTATCATTAAAGTTGATCTTTTTTCAATAATAAAAATATCTATATGTAATTTATTGGAAAAAAAACTAAAAAATTTAAATATAATTAGTTCTAGTTTAATTTACTTTTATTTCTTTCATAAGGAGTGAGAAATTTTTCTGTATATCCCTCAACGTTGATTTCCTTTCTTAAATCAATAAGAAATATCAAAATCATAATAGGGAGTAATAGATAATAAAAAAAGCCAGCTGCAGAAACGATAGTAATTGTTAATAAAGTTAAAAATGACCAATATAATAGTTTTCCTCTATATGGTTTTTTATAAAATTTATATAGATAGTATAAAGTAAAAAGAAGCGCAAGCCCTGTCAAAACTGTTGTTAAATTGTTGATATATAAGGGCCGAGATGGGTCTACAATTAAATTGTACAATGAATTGATATAAGGAGTTATTGAATAAAGATGTAGCCACCACCAACCAGCTCCATACTTAGGATATAGGAAATTCCCTGCAGTATTTCGAGCAGATTGCGAAAATATTATATCATGGATAAAAATGGACGGATTCCAAATAAGAAACGGGAGAATACATATAATTGTGGGTATTAGTCCAAGTAAAAACTTCTTAAATCCATTCCATTTACTTTTTTTAAAATGATAAATAAATAAAAATAAACCTGGAATTACTAAATAAGTATAAGTCGCAATACCTAAGCTAATATATAACGCTGATTTAAAAGAATTGTCCATATTTAAATAAGCTAAGATCAAAAAGAATATAGGGACAGATATAAAGGTTACAAAATCAAGCGCTACAAATAGAGCGCCAGCTATAAACCAGATTGCGCCTCCGCTCCAAATATATCCCGCCTTATATAATCTGTAAAAAATATAAAAGTCCATAACAAAGTGTATAATAAAAAAACCAGGCATAAAATCAATTATACCAACAGTATAAGGCCCAGGCCAAAGCACTACAGGTAAATGTATGAGAAGCGCTAACGGTGGATATTGAAACCAAGGTTCTACATTTGGATGTGGCTCTACTAGCCATAATACTTCCATTCTATATTCTTGCCCATATGGATTTATTCCATTTAGTAAATAATTTAGTCCTAACCAAATTTTTTCGTTCATATCATTCCAGTCCATCCACGCTACTGAAAAATAGTACCATAATACAAGTACTCGCATTATTAGACCAAGAACAAAGAGAAATATAAAACCTTTTAGTCTATTATTACGCATCCACTCCGTTAATTGCAGTATCTTCGCATAAATTTCCTTTAATTGTTTACTCATTAATACCACTAATACTAGGAAATTAAAAGAACTTATTTAATTAGATATTTAAAATTTTTTAATAAAATATCCTCAAAAATTTGGATTTGAAATAGAATAAATTAAAATTTTAAAACATAAATGAAGTTAAAATTATCGCAATATGTCTGATTTAAATAATTAAGTAATTTTTTCAATTGTATCCATTTCATTATGGTAATTAGGTAAAGAATTTGAAAAGCCTTTATAGTATTTAAAAGTTTTTAGGCTAAAAATAAGAGTTTGAGTTTATTAATTAATTTTAACTTTATTTTTTATTCCTGTTTTTTACCACATTTAGGACAATATTTCAAATTATTTGTTATTTTTGCTCTGCAGTTAATACAAAAAACTGGATCATTAATAGAAGAATGAGCCTCTTGCAAACCTTCTTTTGTACCATTAAATAAATCTTGTTCTAATTGATCAGTCAAAAACTGGTTATATTTTCTACGATAGATGACTAAAGCGATTATTAATGTTAATGACATAATCATTGCCCCTAAAATTATCCAAAAAATTATAATAAACATGTTGAAATAATCGCTTGGGATTTCTATACTATTCCAAATAAACGGTAAGAAAATTAAGGATAAAATTGATATTATAAATAAATTAATTAAGTTCTTAAATATCTTATGCCATTTACTCCATTTATTCCATATTTCATTATATTTTAATTTTGAATTCTTTTGAAAAGAAGTAAGTACTCTAAATATAGTCATACTATTTATTTATTGATGTATATAGTTTATAAACTTATAGATTATAGTTTTTCCATTATTCTACAAAACGAACATATTTTCATCGTAGTGGGCTGCCCACATTTCTTACATTTAGAAATTGGTTTAGTATTTAAATTATTTTGAGTTTTAAAAATTGTACGGTAGTATTTATTGAAATTTCTTAATAATGAATATCGTGCATTAGGGTATTCTTTTTCTAAATCAAGCATAACATTTTTCATTTTCTTGGATTTTTGGTTTGTAAACGGGCACTTTTCTGATAT
This sequence comes from Candidatus Helarchaeota ASGARD archaeon Hel_GB_B, assembly GCA_005191425.1. Taxonomy (GTDB): domain Archaea; phylum Asgardarchaeota; class Lokiarchaeia; order Helarchaeales; family HEL-GB-B; genus HEL-GB-B. The sequence continues at coordinate 28,325 of SUPR01000016.1, read as the reverse complement.
ATATGGTAAATTTTTAATTTGAACGTAATTTAAAGTCTCATATTCAGAAATTTCATATAAAGGTTTAATTTTTGCTAATAAATTGTATTCTTTAATTGTTTCTAAATTTGCAGACATACGTGTTAATGATTCAATTGACCCGAAAATTAAATTTTTCATTAAAAGAGCTACTTCATCATCTAATAAATGTCCAGTTGCAATTTTTGTCGCCCCTAATTCCATGGAATATTTATTTAATAAATATCTTTTTATTGTACCACAAATTGAACATATCTTTTTCGATCTTAATTGATTACTCTTCTTAATTTCAAGAAGATTATGTCCATATATTTTTTTAAGGTCAATTATGTGAAGAGGGACATTTAATCGTTTGCACAGTTTTTTTACTATATTTTGAGATTTGTCAGAAAAAGAATTGATATCAATTCCAAGATTGATGTGAATACCTTCAATTTTGGGTCTATATTTTTCTTCAATTTGATTATAATAAGAAATAAGCATATCTAATAACGCAGAACTATCTTTTCCTCCACTTAAAGCTACAAAAATTGTGTCCTTAGTGGCTTTAATCATATTATATCTCTTAATGGTGCGCGACATTCTTTTTATTTCGTAAATTATAAAATGTTCATCACAAAAGCCTCTTCTAATATAACCTAAATAGACTGTAGCTTCTTTTCCACACGTAGATTTTAAACCTTTACATCTAGTTTTCAATCTCTTTACCTGTCCACTAATTCGATTAATTTTATTGTGTTATTTTTTTTAATTTATGTGTTGCATTTTTTATTATAATGTGCAATACTTTAAAAACTCTATTTAAAAATTAAATGCGCTTTTACAAATTCCGTTATTGTTATAATTATCTTTAATTAATTTGTTAATTTATCATATTCAACAGAAGTTCAATATTTCAATATCAAATTTAATAAAAGTTTTGAATACTTATCTTAAAAATTAATAAATTTGTTAATGACTATTTAGAATTCATCGAAATATCACATGATAGAATTAAAAAGCAATAAATTTGGCTACTAATATTGTATCTACCAAAACAACAAATAACGGTAGCGATTTTTACGCAAATTATATATTAATGTATTGAAGAAAAAACCAAATTAAGCAATAACTATTAATAATTTTTATCCAGAAGAATGCAATAATAAACAACTACAATTGATTTTATTTTATTTCAAACAAATTTCAAATTTAAAAGATAAAATAAAAAATAAGTGTAAATTAAAAGAATTTGTTGATTTTTTAATGAGATACGTAAATTGTTTAATTTTTATTTTTATTAAGAAAATAATAGACAAGCCCTGAAATAATCAGAATAGACCCAGATATAAACATTAGATATCCGCCTAATTGGATGTAGGGATTTAATATAAATGTAACAATTTGGTTTATGAAATAAAATACGACCAAAATAATTGATGGTATCATTATTTTAATTCCGGAAGTGATAAACTTATTTCTCACTTTTGTGATTTTATCTGCATTTAAGGAAACATTTATGCAAGTTAATATTGGGAAGAACCAGCAAGAGTAGATCATTATATTAAGTATTAAACCAAAAATTTTACCGATCATCCAGTTTAGTTCGATGATATTAGCTTGCGGGTCAAGGAGATAAGCTATTGGGAACATAAATATGCATAAAAAAGAGATAGTACCAGTTATTATTATTGGGATAAGAAGTATATATCTTGTTGGCACGTCATTTTTCAATTCGAGTTTTCTTAAAGTGATATTAATGGATCTAAGCATTAAAGAGGTCCCGAAAGCGAGTAAAATAAGTCCATAATATAAGTTATAAATCAAATAATTTACGAGTAATACGGCGCCAAGAAATGCAACAAGATATTTACTTGGTATTTGATTAATTGTTTTAGGCTTTTTAACTGAGTTTATAAAATAAAAATTAAATAATATCAATAAAAGTCCAATAATACTTATTGTGAACCCAAGATCTTCGTAATAGAACATACCAAAAATTACTCCAAGAATAGTTATGCCTAATCCGCTCAATGTATAAATTGAAAATTTACCAGGTATATTTGAAACCTCATATTTAGAAGTTTCAAGATTTAAATCCGCTTTTGTTGAGTTTTCCAATATTTATTCCTCCTTGACAGATTTTATTGCTTGTTTTTTCTTATAACTTATAAAATAGACCATGATCCCCACACCTATCGGAATAATACAAATTTCCAGGATAAAATTAACCCTAGCCTCATAGAACCCGATCACAAGTGGGTCATAATATATTGTTGAAATATTCCCTTTAGTATCATTTACTGGCAAGTTATTCATATATATATTATATATTATCCCATATGGTTTAATGTCTGGATTTAGCTCTGGAGGTGTTTCCTCAATGATCATACCTCTTGACAAATTTTTCCAGATATCTGTCCCATTATCATAAATAAATCTTCCTTGTTCTGCTGTTAGTATTGTCATTACATCATAATCCCCTATTTTATACCAGCCTGAAAAAGCCCCCGTTGTCATGTTCTCTGGATAGACCATCTGAAACTTTAATATATCAAATAGATCGCACCCATAACTCATAGTTAAATTTATCAATCTATCTACTGAATGTGTTTTATTAAAATGAATTGTAGTATCGATTTCAAAGAATAAAGTATCATTTTTATAATTATCAATTTTAACGACATAGTCTACAGTATAATTAATGGCTACTGGCTTTTGTATAAAATCTTCTGCAGTATTCCAATAAGTGCTAGTCATATTCCAACATAATGTCCGTCCACTATTTATAAAATAAACATCCGTATAACTATTTGAATGTTGCTGTTGTTGAATATCTTCGTCACCCCAGTGGTAGCCTCGAAATTGTCCACCTCCAATATAGATTCCAGACCACAATTGCGACCCGCCTTTATCATAATATGAGATCGATAATGCTAAATCTTGTTGAATATAATAGTTATTACTCTCAGATGGCTCCCAAGATGGTATATTTACTATTTTTCGACATAAAAATTCAACATCGATATTTTGAGTAGGGTAATATATTACCAACTTTGCGCTTTCTATTATATAAATATCTGGATGATGCGGTACTATTTCCAATCTTTGTTCTTCAGTTAATTCATACCATGGATTTGATTCTTTTATCCATTGATATGTTGGTGGTACAACTTCATCAGCGTAACTTATTGGTAATATTTGTACATACGGATAAAACGTAGATGTGATTAATAGCATACTTAAAAATAATTTAATTAATTTTGACTTTTTCTTCATAAATTATCCCATATTTAAATTATTTCAGACTATTGAATAGGATGATATATTAAATATTTGATATAAATTTACTATTTGTATTAATATTTAATAATAATTAACAGTGTTGATTAAATATAATTTTTGATCGTAAGTTAATCTCTCTGTAATAATATAAAAATCTTTTTAACAAATAATATTTTGACTAATTATTGATTTAATGACTTAATCTTATTAAATTCACTTTTTTACTTATCTTATTTTTAATCTTGGTTTTTGATATTTTAATTAAAGTTCTAATATTTTTATCTAGAAATTAAATGCATATTGAAATTGGCATTCGCTACCAATATATTATATAATATTTTTACCATCCCCTGTCAGAATTGGATGAATATTCCCACAATTTCTTTGCAATTTTAACTTGATATGAGTTTTTCCTAACATATCCTTCTGAAGAAATTCATAAAATCGAACATTTTAAATTAACAATAAATTGTAGTATTATAGTGCGAAATTTTACAAATATGACAATATATATTTTTTATTATAAATCAAAAAAATTTCTACAAAAAAAGAAAAAAAATTTAAATTTAATGGAAAATGGATAATTGAGATAGAGAGATATTTAATTGGGATAAGTGCAAAAATATATAAGTCAATGCTTAACTCCTTTACAACTTTATTGCGAATATAGATGGATGAATCCAAAATAAATAATTGATGAAGCGGCTAAAGATGCTAAAATTTTATATGAAAATCATAGAGCATTTAAAGATATTGCTAAAAATAAGGTTATTGAATTTTTTAAATAGTTCATAATATTATAATGTCCAAAAGTATTTAATTCTTTTACAATAATCATATCTTTACTAGCTATATAATGATATTTAATCTAATGTCCAATTATATAAAGAGGAAAATATGAACTCTCAATTGTATTGAAAATTCTTTTATTAATTATAGTCCTAATAGGCCCAGAAACTATTACAGAACCATCGCCACTTTCACTAATAAAAACATCAGATCCTGTAGTGTTATCTGGATATATTTCATAACCTAATAATAATTACAATAAATAATACTAGTAGAAAAGTATAAAAGTATTCATTATAATTTATATTATAAAAATTGTATTTGAAGTGTATAAAAATGACTAAATCCATAAAAATAAACGATGAAATGAAAAGAGAAATTGAAAAATTAGAAGCAAAAATTCTTATTAAACAAAATAGGAAACTAACTCAACAAGAGATTCTTGATAAATTATTAAAATTTTCATTAAAATTTGTTGATAATATTTTTGGCTCATTAGAAGATTCTGAATCTTTTGAAGATGATTATGCATGGAAAATGTTGGAAAAACCCTTAAAATGGGGTATTAAGGACGCTTCTATTGAAATTGACAAATATGTATATGGTGAATAACCTGGGAGTTTTTATTGATACAAGTGGATTTGTTGCTTTAAGAAATGAAGATGATACCCATTTTGAGAATGCAAAAAAGGTTATGTATTCTATTTTAAAAAATGATTATGGGGCCATCTACACATCAGATTATGTTTTTGATGAAGCAATCACTCTAGCATTGAGAAGAACTAAAAATATGAAAATCTCGATAGATATTGGAAACTATATTTTAAAATCAAAAAAAATTAAACTAATTTTCACTACTATTGATGACTTTAAAAACGCTTGGAACTTTTTTTTAAATTATAAAAATAAACAATTGAGCTTTACTGACTGCACTATATTAAGTATAATGAATCGTTTAAATTTAATTTATATTTTTAGCTATGATACTCATTTTGATGGATTGAAATTTAGAATTTTTTAATTTATAATCCATTTTCCAATCAGTTCTTATATATTGAAATATATAGGAATATAATTTATAAAAAAATTGTATTTAATTACATTTGTTTAAATATAAAATATTAAATTCAATTTCTTTTGTATATTAGATTTTCAATTTTTATGTTAGTAATCATATTTTTATTTGATTATAATAGGAAATCAACAATGTCTGAAATAAAAGTTAGGACGGCTTCTATTGCAGATATTAGGGCAATAAGAGAGTTGATGCTGCAGTTATATGATTATTATGGAATATCATTTAACGAAAAAAGATTTGAATGGGGTATCAAAAAAAGATTAAAAGACCGATTACAACGAGAAGGGATATTAGTTGCTGAAAATATAACAGAAGTTGGTAAAAGTTTTATAGTAGGATTATTGATTGCAGAAATCTTAGTAAATCCAGTCGGTGAAGGTGAAGCGCGTATTACGGCTATTGTGGTAAACAATCAATATAGAAACAAGGGTGTTGGACATTTTTTAGTGGAAAATGCAATAGAACATCTTGAGAAAATGGGTGCGGAAGTTATTAAACTCGATTTAGAGGAGGAATTTATAAAAATGTTGCCCTATTTTAAAAATATGGGATTTAGAAGCCGGTATAGAGTTTTAATTTATACACCAGATCAAATTAAAAAAGAAGACAATTAGAATTCATTATTTTCTACTCTTTTTATAAAATCCAAAATTAAATTATTAACTATACCAGATTTTTCAATTTTAGACAAATGTCCTGTTCCTTTAATTATATGTAATTCTGAATTATTAATATATTTATGTAAAATTTTAGACCTAAGTGGTGGAGTTAACCAATCATATTCACCTGCAATAATTAGGCAAGGGATATTTATTTTTTTCAAATCTTCTTTTAGGTTATATTTTTTCAGATGGTACAATTCTCTAATAAGGACATCTTTATTAATATTAAGGATGTCTTCTACCCAAATTTTCACTTTTTCTATTGGTCTATTTAAAATGACAGCAATAATATGGATTAATTTTCTTATTAAGTATCTATATGGACCTCTTAAAATTGGATTATATCCCAAATTAATTAGGTTTGGTACTAAAGACCAAATGATTCGTTCATCAATTCGTTCATATAAGATGTAAGATGAATTTAAAATACATAAAAAAGCGACATTATCTGGGTTTGACAAATATATTGATATACCAATTCCACCTCCAGCAGAATGACCAATAATTCCAAATGGTTTATTGATTTCTAAATGAGATAATAATATTTGAAGGTCATTAATTATTGTTTTTAATAAATCTGTATCTTTTGAATATTTATGATAATCGGATTTTCCATGACCTCGAGAGTCCATTGCGATAGTCCTGTATCCATGATCTGTTAAAAAAGCGACTTGTTCACTCCATAAAGCAGAACTAACCCCCCACCCATGAATTAAGACTAATGGAAATCCATCACGAGGACCATTATCCTCGTAATATACTTTAACATTATCTTCAACTTCTAAATACATTCTGATACCTTCGATTTGGATAAGAATTTTAGTTAATTTTATGTGTCTAATTTATTTTTGTATTTTTGTTGATATATTACAGAATCATATTATGATTAAATTGATGTGATTGTTAATCTTTTTGCTTTTTTCTTTCTTAATTTTATCAATTTAATTTCTGGTCCATGAAAATTTGATTAATTAATTAAATTAGATACTTATAGATAATTTAAAGAATTTATATTTCACGTTATTTATCTTATATATCAATAGATATTATTTAATCTTGATATTATAAATATTAAATCAAATTGTAAGATTATTTTACATTTTATTTTTTAATTTTTATGAAATTGGTTAGTTAAATTTTTTAAATAGAACGGTCAATATATAAAACAGTCTAATTTTGAAAAATATTATGAATAAATATGAAAATCCCCAAAGAATTAGAAAAAATATATGAAATGTACCCTTTATTAGAAAAAACCACTTTTGTTACACCATTAGCAGTTTAAGTAGAAGATGGAGAAACTGAGAAAGTTAAAGAGAGAATCAGAAAATTTCAGAGAGATCTGGTTAGAAGAGTTTATAAGAATGTCATAAAGAGTAAAGAATATTTAGGTATCAAAAAACATAAAACAAGAGATACAAGAAGTGTGACTGAAGATGAAATAAAGAAATATCGTTGTATGAATTCTTTACTTGGGAAGATGAGATTTAATTTAAGGATAAGAATGTTACAATATGGCATTCCATCAATTAAAGCAGCTTATTTAAGTATTTTGGGTGCAAAAATTGGTAATGATGTTATGATAACACATGGAAACACGATAGACTCAATTTTTTCTGAAAAAATATCAATTGGTAATAATACAATAATAGGGATGGGATCAAGTGTATTTGCGCATGAAATTTTAGATGGAGAATTAAGAGTTGGAGAAGTAAATATTGGTAAAAATATATTAATATGTGTTGGTGCTGTAATATTACCTGGAGTTTCAATTGGAGATAATTCAATACTATCTCTAGGAGTCCTTGCTTCGGATGTTGAAGCCAATACTTTTGTAATCGGCCTACCAGAACCTATAAGACATCCCTTTTCGAGAAAAACCAAAAGCAACGCGAAAAGAAAACTCGAAAAGACTCCATTTACTTTATTTGATTGGAGAAAATTTAGGGATCCAATTATAGCCCTGATTAATAATATTCTATTGGAAATACAAAAGTCGCCGCGAATACCCAATTCTTTGAGAAAAGAAATACTACGAGCTGTAGGAGTAAAAATTGGAAAAGGATTAATTATTGTACCAAATGTTAATATAGATGGTTGGTTTCCCGAGTTAATAAAAACTGGAGACGATTCTGTAATCAAAAGACATTCGGTATCAGCCACATACGAAGGAATAATAGGCGGGTTTCGAAAAGGAAAAATTATAATTGGAAAAAATGTCATGATTTCTCCTAGTGCAGGACTATTACCTGGAATAGAAATTCATGATAATGCTGAAATACTTCCATATGCATTTGTAGTAAGTGATGTCACAGAAAATATACAAGTAGAAGGTATTCTTGCAAGAAAAGTAGGTGAAGTTTTTAATTTTGAAGAATTTACTGACCAACTTTTTAATTATTCTCAAGATGTTTGGGATGAAATGAAAAAATCTAAATAAGACTATAATTGATTTTTAACTAATGAATGAATTATTAAATAAATATAATATAGTATTAAGTGGCATCTGGAATGAATGGAATTCTTCAGGTTTAATTGAATCGTGTAAAATGAAAAATTCACCGTTTATTGTTATATATAATAAAGAATGGGATTTTGATTCTAATAAAGAATATACGAAAATTGATTGGCAAAATTATGGACTTGTAATTATAAGGAATTTAGGAAGAACTGACCCAAATATTTTGGAACAAGATGCTTTAAAGGATGCTCTGGAAAAAGAAATAAACGAAATTAATAACTATTCCAATTGTGAGTTAGAATGGTCGCCTCATAGACGATTAAAGATTAATCAAATGGATGCTTTATCAAGTCATACAAGAGGACACATTACTATTAATAATAAATATAAGTTAGATGGACGTATAACTGTTTATATAATTTATAGCTCAAATCATTTAGTATCACTTAGGATTTCTGGGGCTTATTCTGCCAAAAGTCCTTGGGGAAATAGAGAACCAATTTTAAGAGAATGTATTTTGGATTATACAAAAGCACCAAGAAAAAAATCTGAGTTAAATAAAAAAAGTAATTTAAGGCAATATTCAACTTCTTCGGTACCTTATACAATTTTATCTATTTCTGAGAAGATAAAAAGGTTGGAACAAAAAATAGACGAGTTTAATAACAATATTAAACAAATTGATTTTAAATTATCAAATCTTATAAATGACCTTGAAAAGAAATATTCAGATACTGATGAAGGTTTCTTACAAATAAATCAACGGATATCTGAACTCAAGTCTTATATAATGATGTTTTTTGAGAACGCTGTTTCAAAATTGAGAGTTAGAGAATACAAGGACGAAATTTATTGATTCATTTTTTCTTGATCATTTCAATAAATGCCTCAATGCGCGTCTGAACCTGAGATAAATTCTCTCCAGGTGTGTAAAAGTCAAGCCCAAGTACTGGGATTGCTAATTCACTGTTTGCCCTATCTTTTAGGATCTTAAAAGCGGGTGTTGTAAATCTACAGCCCCAACTTTTTGAGAATAAAATTCCGTCCACTTCAATTTCTTTTGCAATATTCAACCATAGGTCAATTAAGTCAATTATTCCATTTACATAATTTGTTTCTACTAAAAACTTCTTATATAAATCAAGTCCGCTTAATTTAAAGTCTAATTTGAATTTAGAATCCTTGGCAGACTGAAATAAATCCAAGTATAATAAAGATGCACCTGCGTTTTGAAAAATTGAAGGAAGAGCCGGATCAAACCCAGGACTCCCGGTAATAATTATCCTTGGTATCCCTTCTTTTTTATAATTATAAAGCTCATGTTTTTTATATTTATGATAGATTTCATTTGTAAGTTGTTTTAATTTATTTTTACAAAAAATTGGATCTGACAATAAATCGACATAACATCCATGAATTAAAGTTAATGCTACAGATTGTAAAGGGACATAACCTCTCTTGAATAATTTATAAATAAGAATTAAATATTTTCTAATTTCTTGTTGTATTCGTAAAATATTAATTAATAAATCTTCATCAATTTTTTCTTTAGTTAATTTTTCTACTAATTTAATAAACCGATTAAATTCCTTATCTATAATAGAAATAGTATTGGGAGAATTCTCATCGCCATATGGTTTCTCAAAATAAAAAGTGGGCTTATATAAGTTGATTCGTTCGTAAAATTTTGCAAAATGTAGACAATAATTTCCTTCAAATCCACCAATTATCATATCTACTAAATTAAAATATTTAAGAAAAGCGCCATAAGATATTCTGGTCTGAACACAGGTATCCATATAATAATTTGAATTAGCTGCAATATCTATTAAACTTGAAAAAACTCGAGAATAGCCTGATTGATCAAAATCTTTAAAAAACTGATTTAATAAAACATTTTCGTTTTTTATGTAATAATTTAAAATTGATTTAAGAATGTTAAATTTATTCAATAGATTTAAAATCGGGACGTATTTTTCATATTCAAATTCAATTAATCTGGGCAGAAAGATTGGCAAAGCATTTTTAAAGGCATAAATCATATCTATGGGTGGTAAAAAACTTCCAATAATTTTTTTCCCGCTTTTTTTTGCTTCTTTAATTTCTTTATTACCCAATAAATATTTAATGCCTAAATCTAATATACTTTTATAAGTAAAATCAGTTACAAAATTATTTATTTCCATGTATTTCATTGTATCATCTCTAGAAACGCTTCAATTCTGGTCTTGAATTGACCAATATTCGATTCTGCAAAATCTCTTTCTAATTCTAATACCGGTATTTGCTTTTTGTCTAAGCTTTTTTTAAATTCATATTTAAGTCCAGAATATGAGTCGCAATATTTCAAAATATGATAAATAATTCCTTGAGCTTTACATTCACGATAAATATTAAAGATATAATTAATACGTGGATCTGGGATCATTCTACCGCACATATTATATAATAAATATTTTTTAGCCATACATTCTATTGGATCGCCATTTTCTTCAATATCAACCCTATAAAAATCATACCCAGACCAAAGATCATCTCCTACAATAAGTCCATTACATTCATTTTCTATTAATTCATAAAAATTATCTTCCAAGCATATTCCACTACCAGTTAAAAATATTCTGGCTTTTTTTTCAATTGGATCCCGGTCTTTTATATCAGACAATATTTGTTCTAATTCTGGGATTACTATTTCAGGTCCTAATAAAAAGACCTTATGGACTAAATAAAATAATTCGAGACCTTGAATTTTTGAAGGAATATTTATCCGATACAAATTTAATTCTCTTAATAATTTTCTGACTTTGTTGTATAATTTAATTGATTTGCTAATTTCATTTTTACTAATCTTTTTTCCCGTAATTTTTTCAATTTCAACTTTTAATTTGAGAATTTCGTCCAGAAAAAAAGTAAAAGCTGAATTTGATGTGGTATGTGGTGTAATAAATTTAATTACTGGGAGATCGAAATATTTTGCATAATTTCCTATATTTTGAACTCCATTACAAAAGGTGCCGGTTAATAAATAATCGATTTTGCTATATAATTCATTTTTCTCATCAAAACAGCCAATTGTAGCTCTACCAAATGGACATGTTGTGGGTGATAAATATTCATCTCCGATTTCTTGCTCGGCCCGCCCTCCTAAAGTCAAATGTAGAGGAAATATACCTCCTGCATGAAATAATTCATCTGGGATAATTCCGTGCTGGGGAATTCCTACTACTAATCTACCTGATTCCTTGATTTGATTTATATTTTCTACTGCTTTTTTAATTAAATTGTTTATAGAAAAAAGTTCCATAAACTTACATGACCAATTAATTTTTTATATATTTTAGATTTTAATGTATATATATTCCGTTGCTAATGTAAAGTGGAAGTTTTCAAATAAAAACATTCCGATTTAAAATTCTTTGCAAATATATGTAATTTCAAACAAAAGATAAGTATACTTCTTAACAATTTTGGTTTGGTTCACCTCCTTTTCAAATTTTTCCTTTATCAATCTCGGGAATTCTCGCATTATAAAATGGAAATAATCATATGAATACATTCAATAACTAAATACAGATCAATAAAAAACGATATTGCATTAATAAAATCTATTTATATCATAAAGATCACTAAGATTCTGCTCCTATATTATGGAAAAAGAAATAGTTAGAAGTTTATATAAAAATCTTATCAAAAAATATATTCACGAAATAAAATTATTATTAATATATCCTTATCTTGCTAAGGATTTCGAAAAAACTTACGGAATTCTTAATTTATATATCATTCCTTCTATAATCATATATTTTTTCCGATTTTTTCTAAATGATTGATATAAATAATATTAATTATATTATTGATAAATATTTCAGTTATAACTTTATAAAATGAATCAAGGATCATTATCTATTGCTGTTTGTATTCCATATTTTAGTTTATTTTATGTTTTTTAATTTTTTTCTAAGTTCTTGTAGCTCTTTTTCCTTTTTTTCTAGTTTATTTTTTATTTTCATTTTTTCAAGTTTCTCTTTCTCTTTTTCTTCTAATATCCTCTTTTTTTCAAGTTTCTCTTTTATTAGTTCTTTCTCTATTTCTTCTATTATCCTATTTTTTTCCTCTAACTCTCTTTTTAGATCCTCCACAAACACTACATTTTCTAATGGAATTATTATTTCCTTTGATATATCCAATTCCTCTGCTCCACTCTCTATCAACTCTTTTATTCCATTCTCCAATTCCTTATTAATTTCGGTCAAATCGTCTACACCTGATAGTAATATATCAAGGAATATTAAAAAATATTTGCATTTCAAGTCTTTCACATTATCTTTTTTATTTTCCTTATTTTTTAGAATTGGAGGTTCTAACTTCATAAAGAAAAATAGCCATAACCGATCAGTTCTTGGTATTATTTTAAATACAGATTTAACTGTGCCATATATCTTTTTAAAAGAAATATTGCTTATTGTTTTTACTTCTATTATTTCGTCTGCAATTGTCCTATAAATATCCAACCTCTTTTTACCCATAATTTTTTCGATCGCGACTCCCTCTTCTTTATATTTTAATTGTGAAAAAAATACTTTGAATATGTCATGAATAAGCCCTTTGTCTATTGATTTACCGTATTTCTTGAGATAGGATACAAATTGCATAACCCCATTACAATAGTACATGGAAAAATGGGTATGGTCAGATTTTAATTCTTGGAATACTGACTCAAAATAAGGCTGTATATCTAAGAATTTTTGTAATATTTTGTTTCTTGAATAGGAATCTTTTTTATTCATTTGTTTCTCTCTTTTATTATATTTTATTTATTCTGAGTTTTTATAAATTCTGTCGCCCATGTAAAATGCGTGTTTTTAAATAAAAGCATTCCGATTTAGATTATATTATATCAGTAATTTTAAGCGATAGACAAACAGATTTTCTAATAATTCTAGGACAAATTGAAATCTCTTTAAGTATTTTTTCATTAATCCATAGAATTCTCATATCAAAAAATGGAAATGATCCTATAAATATATTCAATAATTATATATAAATCAATAAAAAATGATATTATGTTAACAAAATCTCTATACGCTCTAAAACTCTCTAAGATGCTATTATATTATAGATAAAGAAATAGTTAAAAATTTACATAAAGATCTTAAAGAATATATTTGCGAAAAAATAGAATTGATATTTATATAATTATGTTGAATAAAGAATTTTGAAAAATCTCATTTTAATTTAATTTTATTTCTTCCTCATCAAGAAATAATCGGGCATTTGGGATTACAAAATCAATGTGAATGTCTGATTCAACTGTACCACCACTAAAAGTGTGATTATCACCGATAGCTACGTGACATGTTCCCTTAATTTTTTCTGCTTCAAGAATATTTAAGGGATTTTTGGCATTGGGATTGGTACCTATACCGATTTCGGCGATATTTCTCCTTGAGAGTGATATTAATTCATCAATATTTTTACTGAAAAGTAAATTATTAAATTTTTCTCCAATTTCGCCGCCTCCTTCAATTGATTGTACTAAACCATTTTCAATTTTAAAACTCATATCTTTTTTAAGTCCCTTAAACCATCCTTTTGAGACTACTAATGTTCCATTCGTTGAATTTTGCATTGGTGCAAGATATGCTTCACCAGCAGGAAGATTTGAAAAATCTCCCGGGCTATCAATAATTCCGGTATCGTATTCACAACTTTTAGGATTTATTCGGAATTCAACATTAGTTCCGTTTGGAGCAGTTATTAGGCCTTTAGATGCTTCATTCACTTTTTCGGCTAAATCTATTGTAAATTTAGAAATTAAATTATAATCTACTTGCATTGGGCCTTCTTTTCCGAACATTTGCGGCAGAATCCCGGGACAACTTGCACCTCTCTTCATATTTTCAGTCGCATTCAAACGAGCAGTAGTATGAGTAAGGGAATAAGTAGTAATGGCAATAAAAATATCATATTTCAGCATCAGATCAGCTATATCATTGGGTATTTCCTTACCAGATTGACCAGTAGCAGGATATAATTTTAAAAAAATATTATAACCTAAATTGATCCCTACTTCATAAATATCCCTGGCTAAATATATTCTTTGTATCATTTCATTAATTTGATTAGTTGATAAATTAATCAAATCATCTTCTGTAGGATAATCTGATAATATTAAAATCGATTCACTAGGTTTTACCTTAAAATTAACTTTAAACATAGAAATTATTCCATCTTTTATAGATTTGTTAATCATTTTAACCATTTTAATTATTTATTTAAACTTTAATGTGCTAATATCCATTCAGACATTTTTTTCCAGCCATTTTCATTCTCCATTGCAGGGTCTGAAAATAGGGTATGATAAGCTCCTTTTAAAATTATTAAAGATTTATCATTGATATTCAAGTCCTTATAAAATTGTTCAACGCTTTCGGGAGATACTAATTTATCATCGCTGCCTTGAAATATAATAACCGGGTGTGATATTTTATTTCTGTTTTTGAATGCTTTTTTAACCCATGAATTAATTTGTAATAGATATCTTACAGAAACTTTTTTTATTCGATATTCATCATTTTTATCATACTCTTTACGAAGAGGATTTCTAGTCCCTAAATCTAAAGATCTTTTTTCTATGCTAATAATAGGTTTGCTTTTATTGACCAAATATACAATTCCTAAAATTGGTAATTTCAAAATATCGTAAAAAGAAAATTTTAAATTTACTTTAACTGCAGGCGCCATTAAAATTAGTCCATTAATATCTTCTGGATACTTAATTGAATAATTAATAGCCAAACATCCACCCATACTTATTCCCATTAGAAAAATTGGTATTCCACTATTTTCATTTTTTATCTTTAGTATAAATTCATGGACTTGGTCAATTAATTCTTGAAAATTTTTAAGGTCACCAATTTTGCCAGTAGAATGCCCATGATGCTTTAAATCTAAGGCAAAAACAGAAATTCCCTTATCTATTAATTGATCCGCCACTTGAATATAATATTCAGAATGAGCTGCCATTCCATGTATTCCAATTACGATTCTTGTCTGATTTTCAGCTTTCCAAACTCTGTAAAATAGATTATCACCTGATTTACATTCGAAATATTCGCTATAACCATTATTAGCTATAGGATTTATCCTCATTTTTTGTAAAATACCATTAATTTCTAATAATTTTCCAGAAGTCATTTTTTATTTTATTCACCATATTTATTTATTAAATTATTAATTAGATAATGAATTTATTCGGAATTCAAAATAAAAAAGTTTTAAGAATTTATTTTACAAAAATATTTTTTATTATACCAAAAATTTCAGTTTTAAAGAAATAAATTAGAAAAAATAGGCTAATACCTACCAAAATTATCATTCCAAATATGAAAAACAAAAAATTAAATTTTAGAACTATATAAATAGATATTCCAATTAATTGAACAATCGTGGAAATAAATCCTATTTTAAAAAATTGCTTGACCGAAATTTTCATATTATAATCTTCTAATATTTGGAATGTAAGAATATTATCACCCATAGGTGTTAAATTATCACCTATATTTGCTCCATAAACCAAAGATGCAAAAATACCATGACTTAAAGATTCTGGTATACCTGATATACTTATTAAATCATCAACAATAGGAATCATAATCTTCGTTATAGGTGCATTGTCAATAGAACTACTTAAAAAAGCTGAACCCCATAAAATTAAAAGAGATGTAGTCAGTGGATTACCCTGCGTTAAGTAATACAAAAAATTTGAAATATAGTTTAATAAGCCTGTGAACTCTAATGCATCTGTAATTAGAAAAATACTTAGTAAGTATAATATCAATTCAAAATCTAAAATTTTAATTAATGATTTTATATCTTGTTTTGTGATTATAATTAATATTACTCCAGAACTAATAGCAATCAAGCCAATATTAATTGGAATTATTATGGGAACAATAATAAAACAAATAATAGTGATTATTAACATCAAAAATGTAATATAAAAAGATTTTTTATCTTTAACGAAAATCCAAGGGTCATATTCTTTTAGGACTTTTATTAAATTCTTATCAGGAATCTCTAATTTAGTTTTATTGCATCCTAATAAAAAAATCAGTGTAATAAACAATAAAATAAATGAAAAAAACCCAACTTCATAAAAAAATTGGTCAAATGTCCAACCTATTGCTTCACTTATTAGAATATTAGGAATTGAACTGATAAGGAATAAAATCCCACCCAAATTTACAATTAGAGCTTCAGAAATAATATAAGGAATTGGATTAATATTTAAAATTTTACAAATAGTTATTGTAAGTGGTATTAATAAAAGAATAGTTAAAATGTTATTTAGAATTGCTGAAAATAAAAATGATAATAAATTTAACACCGAAAACAATATAAATCGGTTTCCGCCCGTCTTTTGGACGATCTTAAACGCAATTATTGAAAATACACCTGATTTATGACATATACTTATAATAATTAACATTCCAAAAATTAATAGAATAGAAAAAAAATTTACAAAATTGTTAGACGGAGTACCTATAAGAAATCCAATTATAGTAGCCATAGGTACCGATTCAATAAGCATCATGATAATAATAATTAGTGATCCACTTAAACCAACTATTACTCTAGAGAATTTTCCACTCATTATTAATCCTATTACTATTAAAAAGACAACTGGAATAAGTATGGTATAAATTGGCATACTAATCATAGCTATTGAAAGAATTATTAAATTTTTATCGTCAATTAATTTGAATTTTTATTTAAACTCGAATAAAATAATGTGAATACTTTTTGAAATATTTATTAAACTACTTTTTTATTCTAATTTTCTCCATATATAGTTTCATGTATGTTGTATTTGAACTTTGCGAAAATTAGGCTCAATTCTTTATTTTTTTCTTCTAAGTTATTAAAATCATAACATTAGTAGATTTCTAAATTTATTTTTTTATTTAATTTAATTTTTCTCATTATTAATTTTTCAAGGATTTGTAATCTTTCTAATTAATAATATAGGTTATTTTTATTTTATATTACCTAATTTGATATTATTAATTTGAAAATAGCAATATTTTTATTCAAATTAAACTAAATTTTTATTTTAAATGATTGATTTCTTTACATATATTATTGTAAAATTATTTAGTTAAATATTGGATATTATTTTAAACAGATTTTTAATTTTATATGAATCAAAATTAGTTAAATCAAATTTTAATAATAATTTAAATGCTAATTAGCAAATTCTATTTAGACCGTTAATAAATTAAATAATTAAAAGTATAATTAAAAAAATGGATCTATGTTCCGTATAGGATTTATAATTCGTAAATAAAATAATATATCATTGTGAAATAGATGAGGCTTGGAACTGAAATAAAAACTGATGTTTTAATTATAGGTGGAGGATTTGCAGGGTTATGGACTGCAATAAAAGCAGTTGATAATGGAGTAAATGATGTGATTATAGTTGATAAGGGATTTGTTGGTAAGAGTTCTCAATCAAGGTTCTCAGCAGGTGCAATGTTATGTATTTTTCCTTCAGATTTAGGAAAGTCAGGTGAAAAATACGAGTTATATTTGAAAGAAATTGTAAAAACCATGGTGGGAATTATTGAGCCTAAATTTCTTAACCATATAATTAGTATGAGTTATCAACGATTAAAAGATTTAGAAGATTTTGGAATCGAATTTCAAAAAATCTCGTTAGGGTACATAATTCGAATTATAAGTAAATTGAAAATTGCAATAGTTAAGGCAGTATTAAAGTGTTTTAAGAAAATAATATTGAATAAAAAAACAAAAGGTACTAATGGTCTATTTAATCCTAAATAGGGGATTTTATTAAATCCAAAGATATGGGAAGATATATTAGATTACCAAATAGAGGAGTACCTTTTGCAAAATATTTAATATTTCCACGTTTAAAAAGAAAGAATTTAGTTGGCGGGGAGGCTATTGTAAAGGCTTTATTAGATCAAGCAAGAAAACGTAAAGTAAAAATATTCAATAAAATCTTTATTACAGACCTTTTAAAAACAAAAGGCAATGAAAAAATTGCTGGGACTATTGGATTTAACCGCATAACAGGTGAATTTTATATATTTAAATTAAAAACAATAGTATTAGCTGAATCAAATAATAGTTTTAGAGGAAATTATGCATGTACTCAAGCAACAACTGGATCAAGTTATAAATTAGCCTACAAAATAGGTGCGACACTTCGTAATATGGAATTCTTATTTTTTAATACAGGTTCACCATACTGGGGGTTTGAAGGAACAGGGTCATTATGTCAAGCTGGAGCTAAATTCAAAAATAGAGAAGGCTATCCATTTATGGAAATATATGAACCAAATCTTAAAGATAAAGCTGATGTTTCAAATTTAGTTAAAGCAATGGCATTAGAAGTTAAAAAAGGTCATGGCCCACCAATTTATTTAGATTGTACAAAAATTGATGATATATTCCGATTATTTATTGATGAAATGGGTGGATGGATGCCTTTACATTTGGCTAAACTAAGAAAATTGAATATTGATCCATTAAAAATGAAAAATGTTTGGATGCCTACTTTTCAAAATATGATGGGCGGAATTGTCACAGATTTAAAATATCAAAGTTCTATTCCAGGATTGTTTGCTGTAGGAGATTGCCAAGATATTGGTGTTACTTCTTTAAATGGTATGTCAAGTGCTCATTGTCATGTTAGTGGGGCTAAAGCAGGGATAGAAGTTGCTAAATATATAAAAAATATCCAAGATTATCAATTAGATTATAATTTAATTGAATCGTTAAAAATAAGATTATTTGAGCCGTTGAATAAAAAATCGGGAATAACACCTGATGAACTTCTTAATAAAATACAAAAAATAATTTTTCCATATGATATAATAATTGTCAAACGCAAAAATAGATTAAAGAATGCATTAGATAAAATTAGAGAAATGAAAAGAAATGATTTAAACAACTTATTTGCAACAGACTATCACAATTTGGCTAAAATAAAAGAAGTCGAAAATATACTGCTCAGTGCAGAATTATTTTTAAGAGCATCATTGATACGAACAGAAAGCCGTAGAGAACATTATCGGGAAGATTTTCCTAAGAGAGATGATAAAAATTGGTTAAAATGGATTTGTGTAAGAAAGAATAAAAACACTGATGAACCAGAATTTTTTATTGAGGAAATGAAGATAAGTCCATCTTATTTTATCTAGAATTTTTAAAAAGAGAATTAAAATGATTTTAAAAATTGATACAAAAAAATGTATTGGTTGCGGAATATGCGTCGATTGCTGTCCAACTGATGTAATTAGGTTGGACAATCGGTCCAAAAAGGCAAAAATCGTATATTTTGATGATTGTATGACTTGCTATAATTGTGAAATATATTGTCCTGTAAAAGCAGTTAAGGTACATCCTTTTAAAAAAGAACAACCTCAAGTTTGGTAATTTAATAAAAATTTGAGATTTATATAAATACCCTTTTTTACTATTCATTAATATCAATAATAATTGGAATATTTATCAAAAATCTATAAAAAAGAAAAAATGTAATGTAAACTTTGTTATTATTTCTTTTTAAGTTTATTATATTTATTAATAAGGTCTGCCTTTTTAAATTTCTTAAAAAGAGGGATTGGTGCATTAATTTTATCTCCTGATTTGATTGAATAACTGAAAATTTCTGACCAATTATGAGAATTAAGGTCATCTGATTTATTTAACATTTGGAATATTTTTCTTGAAGAGGAAGGAATGATAGGGGCTAATAGAATGGCAACAATATAGACAAGTTGAACACATAGAAACAAAATTGTTCCAGCTTTAGTTTTATTTTCTTTAATTAAGTGCCATGGTTGTTTGTCATTTAAATATTTATTACCAATTCTAGTAAGATCGACAATTTCTTTTAATGCACTCTTCAATTTAATTTCCTCATAAAATGCCTCTACTTTTTTAATAGAATCTTTAATTTGATTATTTAAATTAATATCATCATTATCAAATTCTTGATGAAACGGAATTGTTGAGTCAAAATATTTATTTATAAAAGTTAAAATTCGATGGATAAAATTTCCGATAACATCATTAAGTTCGTTTATTGATGCAATAAATTCGTCCCACAAAAATGAGGCGTCCTTCGCTTCTGGTCGGTTTTTAATTAAATAGTAGCGCCAGTAATCTAATGGTGCAATTTCTAATGCTTCATCAATCCATATCCCTCGATTCCGCGATTTAGAAAATTTGCCACCTTCATACATTAAAAATTCAGTTGTTGAAATGTTATATGGTAGCGTAAATTTCTCATTTTTAGTAAGGTTTTCGTTATATGCAAAAATAAGACCGGGAAATATAATTAAATGAAAAATAATATTATCTTTACCTATGAAATAAACTGATCGACATGATTTATCTCTCCAAAAATAATCAAATAATTTTGGATCATCTCTAATTTTTTCAGCCCACTCTTTAACAGCAGAAATATAGCCCAAAACAGCTTCAAACCAAACATAAATAACCTTATTTTCAGCTCCTTTAAATGGTGCAGGAATTCCCCAATCTAAGTCTCGCGTTACTGAACGAGCGGGAATACCATCCTTAATAAAATTTTTGCAAATATTTTTTGCATTGATTGAAAACTTTTCATTTTCAATAAATTTTTTTAATTTAGGCTCTAATTTTGGAAAATCCATATACCATTGTTTAGTTTTTCTGATTTCTATATTCTTTCCGCCACAACTTTTACAATGATAATCAATAAGCTGCGTAGGAGTTAAAAGATGCCCGCAATTATCACATTGATCGCCCCTAGCACTCTCAAAGTGACAAAATGGACAAGTCCCTTCAATAAATCGATCCGGTAAGTATAATTTACAATTTTTACAAAATAAAACGTCCTCTTCCTTTACAAAAATATATCCATTCTTCTCAACTTGTAAAAAAAATTCTTTCACAAATTCAATATGTGTTGGATTATGTGTTTCAGTATAATTGTCATAAGATATTTGCCATTTTTCAAATAATTTTTTTATATATGTATGGTTTCTTTTAATTAAATCTTCGCAACTCAAATTCTGTTGTAGGGCAGATACAGCTACTGGTGTCCCATGTTCATCAGAGCCTGAAACAAAAACTACTTCATCTCCTTTTAACCTACAATACCGTGCAAAAACATCCGCTGATAAAACAGATCCAATCAAATTTCCTAAATGAGGAACTGCATTAATATAAGGCCAAGCAGATGTAACTATCCATTTTCTTTTATCTGTAAAAGTTAACACCTTCTTTTTATGCTTTTATTATCATTTTACATAGAAAATTTATTTTTTTGAAACTTAGAATTTAAAATTTTTAATTTAATTCCTTTATTTAATATTTCATATTCTCCTATATTTTATATATTCTAAGATACAAATCTATATTTTAAATATAATTTTAAAATTTAAAATCAATAATCAATTATTTTTTGACTTGAAACTTTATTAAAGAAGAACTAAATTTATTGAAATTAAATAGCAATTTTACAGCATAATTTTAAAATGTTTTGTATTACGATATTTATCCAAATTTAAAAATTATTCCAATAAAAAAATTTAATTATTAATATTATTATTCAAAAATCATAATTGATTTTATCAATATTAAAAATTTAAAAAAGTTATAAATAAATATCCCCAAATCTTGCGTTGATCTTATAATTTCTGCTTAATTGGTGTATTAATAGAAACTTTTTAACAATTAATTTAGTAAAGTAATATCAATAATATATTTTATTTTAATTCTCATGGTTTGATTAATCATTAAAAGAATTTTATTTTATTTTATATATCAAAAATCGACAATACTTTTTATTTTGTGGCAAACCCTCGATTAATTTAATAGCAAATTGCGAATTTAAGGATTTAATCTCAGAATTAAAGTGAGTTTCACACCAAGTATTACATTTAAAAGGTAGGTTATATTCCTTAATTTTAAGTCCATGTCCACAATTTTTTTTGAAAGTCAATTCACATTCTTCCTCGCTTTTAAATTTAATTTCGGCATTAATACCCATATTATAGGCTGCAAATGCAAATTGTTTAACTAATTTTTCCAAAGAATTACCAGAAAACTGGAAAATCTTAAGTAAATTTGCGCCTTGTTTTCCAGTTTTTTTACAAATTTCTAATTGGTGCTTAAAGATAATATCTGGGTCAATATCTTCATATTCAATTAAATATTTTATTAATTCCCAAGAAGTTTGAAAATATAATTCCTGTATTAATTTTAAGAACAAATCTGGCGGAATTTTTGACCGAACTTCTTCTAATTCTTTTTGTATTTCTTTAATCACAATAAATCACTATTTAAATTGCTTATGTTAAATTTTTAAATGATAAATATTGAACCTACTTTATTAGATTTTTTACAAATTCCATTGCTAATGAAAAAAGGCAGTTTTTAAATAAAAACATCTGCTTATCATCGGCAACAGGATTTGTGAGAAATCCTTTATTGGATAATTTACTTTAATACTTTTTCAATTTATTAGTTTACGGTTAAATCTTTGATAATTTTTGTTTTATTACCCATTCCTAATGAAATTATTTTTGATTCATCAATTTTTTCATTTAATGGAGTTTCATGATTAATATCTAGATATACACCATTAAGCATTTCTTCTTTTGTAAGTCCTAATCCTTCAGGAGTTATTTTTTCACCTTTAGGATAGATATAATCAAATTTATTATCTTCAAATATTTTTGATTTTCTCCAATCAGGCGCCGAGAACCCCAATGTTTGAGCAGGAGTTGGAAGACCTTCTTCCATTTTTACATACCATAATTTATCAATAGTTTCAGGGATAGTTTTTATAAACCAATCACCTGGATTTCCGCAAATTCCAGGAAATTGCATTTGGTTAATATAGTGTTTATTATTGGAAATAAGACCACAAAACCTCAAAACAGAAGATCTTCTGGGCATTCTCATTAATGTTTCAAGAAATGTTGGCCAAGGATACCACGTAAAATATTGGTCCCATCCAATTTTATCAATATTAATCCCTTCCCATATATAACTTAAAATTTCATAATTTGAAGATTCAAGACCTGCATTACACATACCACCAGAATATAACATGACGCAATAATAATCGCTAGTTCTCCATTGAGGTGTACGTTCATTACGTACATCTTTTAAAATATCTCGTAAATGGACTCCCATTTTTTTAAGTGTTTTAGTTTTTTTTGGGATATCTTTTATTTTAAAACCCAATTTCATGTGTCGTCTATTCATAAATTCGTCTTCATTATTTACAATATACCAATTTGCTGGGAGTCCTTGTTCTAGATGTGTATTTAAAATAAAAGAAATATCACGAGTAAGGTCATCAATTACAGTAAAAGATACATCTGCAGACCTTCCAAATAATAGAACATTTGTACCTTGTTGTAGGTCTGACCTAATTCCTAGGACTGGTACAAATAATGAAAAAGTGAAGACTAGTTCAGGTGGAATTCCAAGTTTTCCATCCAAAATTAATTTTGAGGTTTGAATTGCATCATCTAGTCGAATATTTACGATATCTTGGAAATTATAGACTGTTTCAGTAAGAGCCATCTTTAAGTAATCCCATCCAGATTCATATAATGTAGTCATTAGATTTCTTGCCATAGGGAAATATTTTTTCGTGGGAAAATCGGGAATATCTCCAAAAGTATTTTTCATTTTATCTCACCACAAATCAAACAATTCATTTTTAGACAATTAGGTAGTATCACATATAAATATTTATTTCATAAAAGGGCGTAAATAACAATGTCATAATGAAAAAATCGAAAATTTTTTGATTTGATAAACAATTTTTAATAATTTTTTTGATTTAAATTAGGCTAACTTTTTAAGATGTTCTAATTGAAAAATGAGAGGATATAATCATTTAGATAGTTTTTATTTTTTATTTTTATTAAAAAATTGAATTAAAATTAAAATTAAAGAACTTAATGAGAAAAATGACATAAATAGAAATGTTGTGTGCAAGCTTGAAGTAAATAATTCGATTTGATCAGGTGATAGAGAAATATTTCCCGACAAGATTGCATTCAATATATTAAAAGGAAGAAATACACCCAAAATGGCAGTTGAAATTGCATAAGAACTTGATTGGCCAATAGTTCGCATCATTGTAGAAATTGAAGATGCTATACCTCTTTTTCTTGGATCTACGGAGTCCATTATCATTCCAACATTTGCAGCAGTAAAGAGGCCTTGTCCTATTCCTCCAATACTTAAAAAAACAAATGAATAAGGTGGATTAAAATCAAGAAAACTCATAAATATAAAAAAAATGAAAAGTATTATCAATCCAGATATACTTATTTTTCTATTTACAAATTTATCTGACAAAAATCCTGAAATAGGAGTAAATATACTCATAAATAAGGGCATTGGGAAAAGTACTAAACCAATAATAAGTCCATAATATCCAAAACATACTTTAAAGTAAATGGGCAATAAAAATCCAACGCTCATTGTTGATATATAAAATAAAAGTGCTGCAAAAGTTGATGTAGTAAAATTAAGTTTTTTAAAAAGATTTAATGGTATCATGGGGGTTTCAATTTTTCGTTCAGATAAAATAAATCCTATCAAAGTCCCCCCAAATATTACAAACATAATAATTATTGGAACATCCCATCCAATTTGATTACCAAGAGTTAAAGCCAAGTAAAGAGTTAATAGCATTAAAGCAAGCAGAATTGCACCTATATAGTCAAATTTTTCTTTATTAAATCTTTTCACTTTCGATTTATAAGTAAATTGAATTATAATAAGACCAATAATTTCAATTGGCAGACAGATTAAAAATATCCAACGCCAATTCAAGTAATCAATTAAAAAACCACCCAAAAATGGTGCGATAGTTAGCCCGATATAAATGCCCAATGTAATAATAGATATTGCTTGTCCATGTTTATGGGGTGGGAAAATATCTTTTGGTATGGCATAAATATTTGAAATCAATAATGCAGAACCGACCCCTTGTATTCCACGATAACCAATTAGAAACATTCCGGATATTGAAGTAGAACATAAAATTGCTCCGACCATATAAATAGTAATTCCCAAAATTATAAATCGTTTTCTACCGGTTAAATCGCCTAGCCTTCCAAATATTACAATCAAACAAGTTATTAACAATAGGGGAGCAATATTTATCCAACTTGCCATTGTAAATGCAATTTTCAAATCACTCAAAATGTAAGGTAATACAACATTCACCATAGAATCAGTAAGTGAGACCATGGAAACGCTTATTGATAGTCCAATTAATAAAAAACTTGATGATTTAATTTTAATTGCCAAAATTAATACTCTCAATATTTTGAAGTTTAGTATTTATTTTTTTAAAATTATTAATATATTTCTAAAGATGACCAAATGAGTTTAATGATTTAAAAAATTATTATTTAGAAAATAAATTGAGTGAATTTTTAAAAAGAATTTATAAAATACACTTTATTTTAAGCATAGAAATCTAACTTAAAATGTTAATCGATTGATTTTTCCATCTGCGTTAATGGATTCAATTATTAGTGGTGAACCTTCTTTTTCATCGCCTACTTTTTTAAGTTTAAGAAATTTTTGCATCATGCCTATAAAATCTAAGGGATTAATTCCACCTTCAGGAGGAAAAATACCTTTATTTTTTATTTTGCCTTTTTTCATTAATATTGCACCAAAAGCTGCAGGGATTCCAGTTCCTTCGCCCATTGCTTGCCCTCCTTCTGAAGCTAATTGAAAAATATATGTATGATTTTTACCTTTCTTTAGACCTTTGACTATAATTTTAACGCACCCTCTTTGTTTACCAAAATTTAATTTTTTTAATATTTTTTCGCGCTGATTAATTATGTATGATATTGCAAAATCAATTGGTTTTACCATTTGACCATTTACATCTATTGGGATATCACTTGTTATCCCCAATTTTACTATTTCTCTTGTTAAATCGTAATATTCTTGTGGTAGAACAGTACCTTTGTTTGTAACTCTTTTTATATTTTTTATATATTTAGGAATAGTAATTTGTTCAGGGTGTGGGTATGGATAAACTTTATATTTTCCTTTTAACTTATAGAATTCTACTATTTCTTGAAGGGCAATACCGCTATCTTCAAAATATTTAACATATTTCAGTTTTCCATCGAGAAACATTGGTATATCTAATAGCATAGCATGGATTCGGTGTGCCACAACGCCTGGACCTTCTACAGGTTCACCCCCATGAGCATGATAAATATCAACAGATTCAACAGAATCCAATAACTGATCTGCACAAAATTTGGTGAGTAGATTTGTTACACCTGGACTACTCCCCATCCCAATTATAGCAGAGATATTCGCATCTTTTGCCATTGAATCCCATGTCAATATCTCCTTAGTCACGTCCACATCATCACAAATATCAATATAATTTATACCTACTTCAATAACGGATTTTAAAATAAGTGGAACAAATTTATAGAAGGGGCCAATACAATTTAACACAACATCAGCATTTTTAACTGCATTTTTTATATCGTTTGGATCTAATGCATTAACTTTTAAAAATGAAACTTTATCAGAACCTATTTCTTTAATTAAATCTTGAGCTTTTTGGGAAGCTACATCGCCAATAATAATTTCTGAAAAATCTTCAAACGATACTAATGTTTTAACGGCATGAGATCCAACAGCTCCACAACCACCTAAGACAACAATTTGTGACATAATTAAATTAATTTAATTGGTTATTAAAAATTTATCTATAATCTAATTTCATATATCTGAATTATATTTTTTTAAATAGTACATCTATTGATCTAATTTTTAGAGGAAAATTTTAGAGAAATTATTAAAAGACTAAAAAATAATCAAATCGTTATTTATGGATTTGATGACTCAAAAATGGAAGAATTACTTAATAAAATCAGAGAATTAATATTTAACATAGGAAACGATTTAGGACCCGAATATAAACATGAATATAAAATAAATACAAATATTAAGGAATTATTTAATAATTTGCAAACTAATTTTCTATCTGACGATGAATTTTCCTTGGTATTAGGTGAAGATACATATTTAGAACTTGGAAACGCCCAAACGCCGAGCTGTAGATTATTAGTCCCTGTTATTCAAAATGATGAGATATCTGATGGTAAGATAACAGTTTTTGGGCCCGAAATTTCCAAAGATATACCTGAAAAATCAGTTTTCCCTTTTTCACAAATAATTTTTATTTATTCAGAACGACCGATTTCTCCAGATTTATATAGAAAACTCCAAATTCATTTATCAGTATTTAATATAATAAAGGGTTTTATGATTAGAGCTATTCCTCGCAAATTTTGGATTCGTTTAAACAAGGAAATTGTCCAATCAGGGTTTAATTTGAAATATTTGGGAGAATTTTTAGTATTTCATATAAAGAAGCAATTTTTTGAAATTTCCAAGATTGAAATTGTTTTTATAACAACTTCAGAGGAAAAAATTTCAGATTTGGAAAAGATATCGGATAGTATCAAGGAAATATATGCAGATACCGAAATTCGAAAAAAAGTAGAAAAAATAGAGGCTGGTCAAATACCCGCAGATATGGCAGGAGATAAGAAAAGGTTTGAATGTGATTACGAATGGAGTTGCTCAGAATGTGAATATAATGAAATTTGCGATGATATAATTGATATAATAAACAAAATGAGAAAATATAAAGAGGAACATAAAACTTGATCTGGATAAGCGGTATTAATTATTTGATATATTAAATATTTTGATATTTCAATTTAAATATAATTAATTTTTTGATCAAAATATTAAATTATTTTCTATTTTAGTTTCAAATCTCTTGCATGGACTTATATTAGGTTCTAAAAAGATAAATATAAATTAATTAATTTTTTTTTAATTATACTTCAAAAATAATATAACAAAAGATTTAAAAAAATTAAATAAATTATTGATTCAAAAACTGAATAGAAAAAGTTTTAGAAATTTATTAAATGAAAAA
>SUPR01000155.1 GCA_005191425.1 Candidatus Helarchaeota ASGARD archaeon Hel_GB_B | reverse complement strand
AAAATAGTTTATATAGATAAATTAAATTTTAAATTATAGCTAAAATTAATATGGTTAAACATAATAAATTAACTAGTTTTAGTGATTGAATTGAGTGATAATTACGGATATAATGGTAAAATACTTTGGGTTGATTTAACAAAAGAAGAAATAAAAGAAGAAGAGCCTGATATAGAGATATATAAAAAATATTTAGGTGGATATGGACTAGGAGTTTATTATATATATACAAGAATAAAACCGAAATGTGATCCATTAGGTCCTGATAATATAATAGGTTTCTGTCCGGGTTTATTGACAGGTAGTACTGCACCCTTTTCAGGTAGATATATGGTATGTGGTAAAAGTCCATTAACTGGCGGATGGGGTGATTCTAATTCAGGTGGGAATTTTGGAAATGCAATAAAAAGATCTGGTTATGATGCAATATTTATAACAGGTATCGCAAAAGAACCGGTATATCTACATATTGGTGAAAAAGGTAATGAATTAATTGATGCATCCGAATTATGGGGTAAAGATGTAGTAGAAACTGAAAATATATTGAAAAAGAAGTATGGTAAATGTGATTCTGCGACAATTGGTTCTGGTGGTGAAAATAAGTGTTTAATAGCTGGAATTGTTAATGATAGCGCACGTATTGCTGCAAGAAGTGGTTTAGGAGCAGTTATGGGGTCTAAAAAATTAAAAACAATATGTATTACCAATAAAAAGAAGTTAAAAATAGCTGATAGAAAACTAATGGTAGAACTTTCAAAAGAGTATAATAAGAGAATCAATAAAAAGAAAAAAAATTTATTTATATCAACAGTTGTTAATCTTTCTCCTAATTTTGCATCATTACTAAGAATTACTAAGATTCATTATTCAAAATTTAAGATCGCCTCATTATATGCTCAATTTCTACATAAAGTTGGTACTCCTTTCTTTTATGGAATTTTAACTAATATTGGAGATGCTCCGATAAAAAATTATAAGGGAGTTGCCAAATTAGAATTTCCAGAAAAAAGATATAAAAAGATGGATGGTTCATATTTAAAAAAATTTGTAACAGAACCTGTAGGCTGTTATACATGTCCATTAAGATGCGGTGCTAAATTAGATATACCTGAACTAGGACTTAAAGATGTTCATAGACCTGAATATGAAACTCTAGCAGCTTTTAGTGGTTTATTATTAAATGATGACTTGAAAACAATTATACTCATAAATGAATATCTAAATCGTCAAGGAATTGATACAATATCTTGTGGTGGAGTTATTGCTTATGCTTTAGAATGTGTTGAACAAGGGCTCTTAAAGAAAGAAGATTTTAAATGTAAAGATTATCCAGATGGATTCCTTCCTGAATGGAATAAATCAGAATATCTTCTACCATTGTGTAAAATGATTGTAAACAGAGAAGGTATTGGTGATATTTTAGCAAATGGTGTTAAGAAAGCAAGTGAAAAAATTAAAGGTTCTGAAGAATTTGCAATTCATTCAGGTGGTCAAGAATTACCTATGCATGATGCAAGGTTTACAAAAGGATTAATGTTAACTTATGTAGCTGATCCAACTCCCGGACGACATACAGCAGGCAGTATAGATTACTTTTTAGCTGGCCCTGGAAATCTCTTTTTAAAAGGTTTTAAAGTGAAAAACAGCAAAAATCCTAAAAAGAAAGGCAAAGCTCAAGCAGAAGTTGTAAAATTCATTCAAAGCTTTAATAGTTTAGGGTTGTGTATGTTTTCAGAATGGTGCGGACGATATCCATTACTTGAAATGATTAAGGCTGTTACAGGATGGAGTATTAGCGTTGATGAAATCTTAGAAATTGGTTGGCGAATACAAACTTTAAGGCAAATGTTTAATGCAAGAGAAGGAGCAATCCGACATGAAGTTTCAAAACGTGCAATAGGAGATCCACCTATGGAAAAAGGGCCATTAAAGGGTAAAAAAATAGATGTAGAACCAATGATCAAATATTATTATGAATATATTGGATTTGATGAAACAGGAATACCTAAAAAAGAAACTTTAGAAAAATTAGGGCTTGATTTTTGTATTGATGACCTTAAAATTTGTAAAGGACGTCCTGAACCAATTATTAATTCTTCTATTAAAAAATAAACTGTCATTTAATATTAAATCCAAAATTTTCTATTTTTTAGTTAAATCTATTCAATTCTTTTTTCTGAGATTAATAATAGTATATCATTTTTTTGAATTTTCTCATCTAAAGAAGGATTTATTAAAGTTTTATTATCTCTAATTAAACCAATTAATGTGGCATTATGTTTTTCTTTAAGCAGAATAATCAAATCCTTAAAATCTTTACCGATATAGTCTTCAATTTTATATAATGGATATATTTCATTACCTGCGATTGAAATCAATTCATCATAAGCTGTAAATACTTCCGGTGTATGAACTGATATTGTTAATAATTTCCCTAATATTGTATTTTTACAAATGACTTTATCACAATTGACTCTTTTAAAATGTTGAGCATTTTCATGATTATTGATCTTTGCAATTGTATAACATTCTGGATTTAACGACTCTATTGAAAGTACTGTTAATAATGATTTTCCATCATCGTCCAAATCAATAAGCGCTTTAGATGCATTAAATACATTTGCCTTTTTCAAAATATCATCATTAGATGGATCACCATGAATATATGGAATTGATGAATCCCAATCTTCTGGTCTCTCTTTTTCGGATATTATTACAATATTTGTATACTCATTTTTTAATTCCTCTAAAATGATTTTAATTCTTTCATTCCATCCACATATTAAAATAAAATCCTTCATATTTTGAGCCATTTTTACAAACCTCCTCTCTTTAAAAAATTTTAATTCAAGAATAAAACTTGCTATTGAACCCATAGAAACTGCCATTATCGAAACTCCAAATATAGCTATAAATAATGATAAAATTTTCCCTCCTGGTGAAACCGGCGATATATCACCATAACCAATTGTAGTCATAGTTATTATAGTCCAATAAAAAGTATCTAATAATGTTAAATTCTGGTATTGAATCTCTAAAAAATAAAACGCAAATGTCCCGGCAATAATCATACATAATGCAATAATTAACGCCTTACCGATTAATGTTTTTGTTAAATGTTTTAATTGCTTAATAATACGATTTATAATTTTAAAAATTATCATATAATTATAAATTTATTAATAATATAATTTAAATAATTTTTTTAGAAAAATTATCAGAAAATATATCCTTTGTTATTATTTTTCTAAAAGATTATTGAATTGAAATTAGTTTTAGAAGTTAAAACATAATTGGATACTAATTTTTTTATATAATATTATTTATTATATAATTGATAATGTATTTATTTTATATTAAAATTTCATCCTATTATTATAAATTAAATAAAAGACCTTTTTATGAATTAAGATATAATTTTTGTTGGGCTCTAATTATTTATATTAAAATTCATATTAAAAATTATTTATATTAAAATTCATATTAAACCATAAAACTATATTTTTAATTATTAATTGATATAAAAAGCTTAAATTAATTTTTAATTCTGAAGATTTAAAAATGATGATATTTTTATTTTAAATTTGAGGTGTTTATATTTGACAAATTCATATAATGAACCCGAAATTTTTTTCAGATTTAATCTAATATCAACTATTAGAGATTTATTATATTTTAAAGTATTAAATATAACTTTATCACCATTTGTATTTCAAGAAGGATTTCTTAAAATTATTTTTGAAACATTAAATGATTATGTTGAATTAACTAGAGAATATTATAAAAATAATATGAATAATCCACGATTATTGAAAAATTTAATTTTATATTTGAAATTATCAGAATATTTGAAATATATTTTAGACCAAGATAATCTTGAGTATTTTTGTTTTGATAAAATAAATGAAAAACCTGATAAAATAAAATTTGATAATTTAAAACAATTTAAAAATTTAATTCTAGATTATAAATTAACCTCAAGACTTGTAAATTTAATAATATCACTGGATGATAATTATAATGAAGAAGATTTTTCTAAAATATATTTTGAATTACTAAAAATTTATGAAGCCAAATGTTCAATATGTGGTACCCCTATTGAAAGTATTGAATTAAAATTTCAATTGTTAAAATTAATATTAAAAATAAAATCTCTAGATTTAAAATATAAGATTGAAGTACCAATTTTATGTTGTAATTGTTTTAATAATTATTTAGAAAAATTTTTCTCCTTATACGAAATTTATACAATTTCACAAGAAAATATTCTTGAAAGAAATGGGTTAAAATTTTTGAAATCAATTGATGTTATAATTGATGAAATCAATCATATTGTTAAAATTCAAAATTAATTATTTTTTTAAATTAAAGGTTTTAAATTAGTAAATTGAAAAGTTCCGATAAATTAATTTATTTAAAAGACCAAATTTTCGTTCAAGAATTTATAATATTATATAATATAATTAAAAAATACATTAAAAAAGGTTAAAATGAAGCTTAGAATTCCTTTTATAGAGAAAATAAATAATAAACTTAATTTATTAATTAAGAAAGCTGAAGATACAACAAATGAACTAAAAGATATTTTAAATGAATCAGCTAATTCAATATCAGAATCATTAGAAAAAACTTCAGATAATTTGACAGAAGTATCAAAAGCATTTTTAAAAACTGCTGAAATTATTTCAAATTCATTAATAGAAACCACGAACAAATTAAATTAAGTATCCGAGAATTTTTTAAAGACAACATAACTTTTATACGATTCTTTAATTTCAGCTACTAATAATTTAAATCAAGTATCAGATGCTTTCTTAAAAACTGCTGAATCTTTAGACTTAACAGCTAAATCAATAGAAAAAGCTTTATTAAAATCAACTGAAAATTTAATAAAAGCAACAGATAATATGGATCATTCATTATCATCTGCTACTAATTCATTGAAAAAAAATTTTACTGAATTTACTTCCGAAACTAATAAAATTGTAAAAAATTTAGAAAAAATGTTTGATAGAACTGTCTTATCAATAGAAAACTTTACAAAATCTACAACAATTGATGGAATTAAAGTTAGAGCTGATCCAACTTCTATTTCATTAGTTCCTAAAGGAAAAAAAAGTGTTTTATATAAAATTACAGAAGATGTCTCAAAAATAATTAATCCAAAAAGACAAACTGATTCTATATAAAAATTTTTAAATTACCTTAATTTTTAATTAAATAGAAATATTTCTTTTTAACAATTATAAAATTTTGGGGTAAAAGTAAGACCTCAAATATAATTTAAACCTGTTATATTGGATAATAATCTTAATAAATTCCATAAATTAAAAAATAAATATTAGAACTCAACGATATTTCTCAAAATATTTATAATATATTATGATATTATTTTCTAAAATTTTAAATTTAGAAGGGAAAATCATGATATGGTATATAATACTCAGTACATTTATTGTAAGTTTAATAGCATTTGTAGGAATTTTTACTCTTGGAATTAATACTAAATTACTAAATAAAATTGTCTACTATTTAGTCAGTTTAGCTGCAGGAGCATTATTAGCAGGTGGATTCTTCCACTTATTGCCAGAAGCTATTGAACAAGTAGAATCTCTGGAAATATACTATGTATTAATATTAGGATTTGTTCTATTTTTTGTTATAGAAAAAATACTTGATTATCATCAATGCCATAATGTCGAAAAAGAACATATTTGCGAGTTTCATACTTTCAAATGGTTAAATCTTATCGGTGATGGTGTCCATAATTTTATTGATGGATTAATAATTGCAGGATCATTTGCTATTTCACTTCAATTAGGACTTATCACGACCATTGCTGTAATATTTCATGAAATACCACAAGAAATTGGTGATTTCGGAGTTTTAGTTTATGGAGGATTTTCAAGGAAAAAAGCACTTTATTTAAATTTTCTATCAGCTATTATTGCAGTCCTCGGTGGAATCATTGGTTATTATTTAACTGACTTAATAGAAAATATTACACCTTACTTACTCTCATTTGCGGCTGGCGGTTTTATTTATATTGCAGCAGCTGACTTGATTCCAGAAATAAGAAAAGAACACTCAGGTAAAAAAATTGTTTTAACATTTATAATATTCTTTCTTGGAATAATGATTATGTGGACTTTTAAGGTAATATTTGGACATGAATAATTTGTTATAAATAATTTTTTTATTTTAAATATTTATTATTTAAAAATTAAAAACATTTATTTTTAAATGGACTTACTAAAATTTTTCCATTCTATCTTAAACTTATTATTTAGAGCAAGTTTACTTGCATTATTA
>SUPR01000154.1 GCA_005191425.1 Candidatus Helarchaeota ASGARD archaeon Hel_GB_B | reverse complement strand
GAAGATTTAAATAAAATAGAATCAATCACAAGTGCTGAAACAAGAAAAAACCAGAAATTAGCTTATTTATTTTTGAAAGAACTTTCTCAAACTCCTCCATCTGAGCCAAGAAAATTTGAAATCTCGGTTGGTAACAACTTAGATAAGAAAAGAGATGATAGAAACTTATTTATAAAGCCTATTATTATTAAATCAATCGAAACAATTGAAGGAAACCAAAAATTACAAATCATTTTAAAGAATCAAACAAAAAATCTAAGAAACATTAGGATCCAAATATCTAGAATCGAAGAGTTCTTTGAGACCTCAAGTTGGGAAACTACTATCGATATTTGGTTTGCAAATGAAGAGTTAATTTTTAAATATCCAATAACTGATATTAATGAAAAATTTCAATTAAATGTAGAAAATAGTGTCGATGGAACTAAACTGTTAACTAAAGATATTATTGCAAAAGATTATCTATCTAAAAAAGAATCATTTTTTGATATAATTACCGCAAAAGATTTTATGGACAAAAAACCATTAACTATTTCTTATTCTGAAAATATTAAAAATGCTGTTATTGAAATGAACAAAAATCGGTTCGATTATATTATTATAACATTAGATGAAAAACCCATTGGTATTATTACTCATAGAGATATTCTAAAAAAAGTCATCCCCATGATGTATGAACAAAATATTTCTCCTAACGAAATTAAATGCAAAGAAATTATGTCAACACCATTAATTTACGTGAATAAAAACGATAACATACGAAAAGCAGCCTTGCTAATTTTGCAAACAGGTGTTAAGAAATTGCCCGTACTAGAAGATGATAAATTAGTCGGAATAATCAGAACAAATGATTTAATTAATGTATATTTGAAACAATCGTTAAAAAGTCCTGATTTAGAAGAAAAATACTCTAAAATTGCCGATCTAAACAAAAGGACCATTGAAAAAATTATGAATAGAAATGTTATTATGGTCAACGTTGAAACGAGTTTAATTGAAATTGCTAATATTATGAACGAAAAAAGAATAGGTAGCGTTGTAGTTTCTAAAAATAGAAAAGCTATTGGGATAATAACAGAACGTAATATATTAAGGCGTGCAATTGAGCAAGATTCCAATCCTAAAGAATTAAAAGCCCAAGATCTTATGAATTTTCCATTAATTACTTTAAGTAAAAATGATACTATTGAAAAAGCAATACATATCATGATTACTAAAGGTATCAGACATATTATAATAACTGAAGAAAATTCGGAAAATGAAATTGAAGGGATTATTTCAAATACAGATATTTTAAATATGGATATTTCTACGGCTACTCCTCCTGATTTAGACCTAAGTAAAGCTTTTT
The DNA here is from genome assembly GCA_005191425.1 of Candidatus Helarchaeota ASGARD archaeon Hel_GB_B. Lineage (GTDB taxonomy): Archaea > Asgardarchaeota > Lokiarchaeia > Helarchaeales > HEL-GB-B > HEL-GB-B. The sequence continues at coordinate 4,984 of SUPR01000154.1, read as the reverse complement.
AAATTTCAAAAAGGTGTTATGGAATTAATGATCTTAAATGATTATTAAAATTGGGATTAATAAAATTGATTAAAAATTAAAAAACTACATTAAAATGGTAAAAATATTAAAAAAATTGAAATATTGAAAAAATTATGAGGCTGTTTTGGGTTTAGATCTCCGTTTCATGATGAAAATAACTGGAACCGCTGATATTCCTGCGAGTATAATAATAAAAATAATCAAATAAAACAGACCAATTGATGAAGAACAAGGAATAACTATAATAGGGTCAAAAATTAGTCCTGTACTCTGATTATACTTAAAGCCATCAAAACAGACAAAAACTTTTGACACATAGGGCGGCTCATAGATACCACCTGGATCTGACTCATTTTGTATATATATCCTAGTTGTATTATAGGTTGTTGGACTTCCCTTGATTTGGTATTGCGTCGTAAAATATTCTCGCCCTAATTCATTTCCATTTTTTGTAAATATTGCAGTTCTATTCTCTGGATCGGTTGTAAAATGTCCAATTTGCCAATTTCCGTTTGATACAGTGATTAAATCATTTGATAGTAATGTAAAATCATCACCTGTACTAAGTGGTATTGTTGTCGGAAATGCTTTACATTTACTCCAGTCAATGTCCATTCCATACTTGAAAATTGTAGACGTTATATTGTGCGTAATCCGAAACTTAAGAATTACTGGAATATAATTTTTCTGCGTTTCTGTTCCAATAGTGCTGTTTAAAGTTACATTAAAATCAAAGATGCTTTTTTTCAGAACTTGGTTATTATATAAATAGTCAATAGTATTTAATTCTACATTGTTTATATAATAATTTGTATTTCTAAATTGAATTGAGCTAATTATGTTTTTGACATTGTGATTCCAACTCTCTTCATTACTGTTTTTTTCTATTTTGAGGTCTTTTGCTGTTCCATTGACAATATCAAACCCATTAAATGAAAACTCAATTCTTTTATAATTTGGATAAGTAGAATCACTGATCATACATATAGCGGAGGATTTTGCTTTAGACCAATTTAAGACCGTTTTTCTAGCAACATCTAGTCCCCCTTTATCAAAAGTGACAGTTATTTGAAGTCCAACTCTTGTATATGTCATATCTTTATATGTTATAAACATATTTTCATAAAGTACATCTTCTCCTTGAACCACATTTGCATCTAACCAATATTCTAAAGATAAATCTGAAATTACTATATTCGAACCATTGTGCCAATATTTTTGGGTTTCTAGATTTATTCCCTTTGTCGATATGGTATTTATTGAAATATCATTATTATTTGCGTATATTGTTTGTATAATCATGAAATTAAGTAGAGATATTAATAAAATTGTAATCATTGAAAATCTTTTTAAATTTTTCATTTTTTCCACTTTTTATATGTTTTTGGAATACATTTTATATGAATAATAAGAAAATTTTAATCATTTAACCCAATACATTGTTTCTATAAATTCTTTTTAGATATTTTATTATAAAAATCTGGCAAATTTATTATTAATTTACAAATTTTTTATTATTTTATTAAATATTAATAAATAATCTCTCATTTTAGGCTAAAATAAATTTTTTAAAATAATTCTTTAATTTAGAATTTTTAATAAAAATAAGCGAATTTTACTAACTTTTTAGTGTAATCTCAAAAGTGAAAAGGTAAAAGATTTCTACTTAAAATAGAGAGTACAAAAATTCAGCAAATATTGACTTTCAATTAATGATCTTTTTCATTTTATATAAAAAAGAAAATAATTTTACATTAAATATTTTCTATTTTTTTAACTTTTATTCCAGAGTTAGTTTCAATAATAAACTGATAGCTTTCTATATCTGGTGTGTGATTATTATATGAAACTTCAATAATTTCGCCAGGATTCCATTCGCGTCTTCCGATCATCCATGATGGTGTTTCAAAAAATGATTTTTGAATACCGGTTATAGAAATTGTTATTCCTTCAAGTTTTTGATTTGAATTATTTTTAAATTTAAAAGTAATAATGTTATTTGAAACTATACAGCTCTGTAATTCTATATTTTTTGGAGAAAATGTCGTTTTAAATGGTTGTTGGGTAGATTTTTCTTTCATAAAAAGATCTTCTTTGGTCGGTTCAACGATAATAATTGGTGCATTCAAGCTAATTATTTCATTATTAAATGTAGTTCCATTGATTACCAGGTTATAAGAAACTGAATCGCCAATTGAATTTTCAAAATAAGATGTACTAGCTCCAATCCATTTCCAATTATGTGATGGTTCCAAATCATTTGGTAAATTGAAGTATACAATATCTGAAGATGGTGGATTATGTAAGTCGAGATTTTGTAGAGTGATCGGCGGATTCTGCTTTATATGAGCACATTTTGCATAATCTGCACAATGACAATATACATTTGCTTCTTTTATAAGTTTAAATTTTAGTAATTTGATTTTTTCAGTTTCATAGTTTATTTTTATTGTTTCTCCTTTTTCAAAAATGTCCTTATCTAATTTTATTTTAATATTTTTAATTTGTAGTAAGATTGGTCTTGGACTTCTAACCGGCTCTTTTTCAGCAATAATGGTCAAGTCATGGTCATCAAAGAATTCTTCCCTTTTTCCTGTCTCATGTTCAATTACCATAGTTCCTCTTAAAAAATATCTAATATTTCTTTCAATAACTGTAGGAACTACTCTTCTACTGATATTTAGATTAACATTACGCGAATATATGCCAGATTCCAAAATTCCTCCATTAAATATATCTATTTTTGAGATCAATATATCTTTTTTACATGGACGATTGGAAATTAATCTAATACCTGCAAAATCAACAGATGTATTTGATTCTAATAGTGTCATATCAAATGTTACTGAAACTTGATGTGGCAAACCTGCCACTGCAACCTTTTCAGTAGATAATTTAATTAATTTTGGCATAATTCCAATCAACTATTAATTTTGGTTTATTCTTCATGTGCTTTTACAACTAATTGTGCAAATAACTCCATATCTTTCAATAATTGTGATATTTCATCTTGGAACTCTTTGCTTGATAGGTTTTCTCCCATAATTAAAACACTCAAGATATATTTGAATATATATATATTCATTTCTTTTTCGGATTCTTCTGTAGATCCAGCAAATTTTACTGAATCTGACCTGAAAAAGTTTTCCCTTAAAGTATTACAAGATGAAATAAAATCTCTTAGATCAGCTCTTAATTGTAGTCCAGTTGAAATACCACTTACATTATGGACAATAACATTTCCATTAATATCGCTAATGATAATCTTAGCGTTAATGTTTTTAAGAAGATCTTGTGTATTTTCTACTTGTTTTTGGAGGTCCTTATAATTTGCTACTAATAAGTCTCTAAAGATCATTGAAAGTTGTTCCTGGTCATATATTGAAGTTTTATATTCCTTATAATCCCAATCTTTGAAAATTTCGCCTATTATCTTCTTGGCTTCTTGATAATTCACTTCTAACGCTTCTTTTTCAAAATTTTTTGAATCATATTTATGATAAAAAATAACTATCCTAGGCTTTTTTTCAAAAGATTGAAATACATTTACTATTTTTGAAAAATAATTAGATGCTTCTTGAAAACTATCTTTATCATGAAGATCTATTATTGGAATTAATATATCTGTCTCTTTAAATACCTCTGTCTTTTCCAAATAACTCTCTCGATATTGTTCTTGCCCCCCAAAATCAAATATCGAAACATTCAAACCCAAATATGGATGATTACGTACTTCATACATGACTGTTGGAGCAAATTTCTCAGTATCTTCTGGTTTTTTAAAAGCAAATGTAGTAGCATAGATTGAGGTCTTTCCACAGCCAGATAGCCCAACTAATGATATTTTCATTTTACATCTCCATTATTTACTTTTAATCAATAATATTATAATCTAAATTTTATATGAAATTCTAACTAATTTAAATATAAATATTTTTTATTAAATATTTTCTGTTCTATAAATTATTCGAGTGAATAAATATATTAAAAGTTCTTTTTAAATTTAACTTAAATTGTTAGAAATCTTTTATAGGTTATATTTAATAATATGAATTTTAATTTAAATTGTTTCTAATTTAAATTTCATTTAGTTTTTAAGTTTCTAATTTATTAATATCACTTAAATTAATATTTTTAATGTTTTTTTTCTGGACGATATGTTAAAAATCATGGAAAATTTACTATACAAACTCTCTTACTACGACTTCAATTTGTTCTAGTTTGTTTAATACTTTATCTAATGTTTTCTAAAAAGGTTGTTATCTTTCTAAAATTAAATTAAAGTTTTTTATTTTAAAGACTAAGCGCTCAAAAATATTAAATCATCAAAAAAAAGCTTAATAATGTAAAAAGCATCAAACTTATTAATATCACGACCAAATCTATTAGAATATCTACGATTCCTGAACTTTTTTTGGATATTTTAGATTTATATTGCCTTTTTACCTTCACAAAATCTTGTTTATTATCCGACAATACTTCGTTTTGTAACAAGCTTTGACCCAGCTCATTTACATAGAAATTATTATAAATTTCATAATCATTTTCTAAATTATATTCATAATAATTCGTTTTCATTTATCCACCTATCCAATTTTTTGTTATTCCAATTTAAATATTAATTTCATATTACAAAAAATTTCCCAATATGAATCATATGAAAAAACTCTAATTTCAATAGAATGTTTTATGAAAATTAAATTTTTTGAGTTTTTATTTATCGTTGCTTTCATTAAGTGGAATTTTTTACATAAATAATTTCTGAATTTAATTTCTCACCACTTTTAATCACCTCCAGAATAGATTTTCAGACCTCCTTGCAATAATCGGACATATTTTCATCCCGTTCACTACATCTTCGACCAGATCAGGAAACTGGCGAATTTTAAAATGAAAATATAAAACTAAATTCCAAGCAGATACAGACCTTTTACCACGAAAATTGACCATTTTTTTGAGAATG
>SUPR01000153.1 GCA_005191425.1 Candidatus Helarchaeota ASGARD archaeon Hel_GB_B | reverse complement strand
AATCTCTCCATTATTTATGCTTCCACCCTTTCTTTAAATATAAATTATTTTTAATTTTAATTCTACCTTTTAATTTCTCTATAATTTCATGATTTAAATAACTAACTTAATTATACTCCAATAATATTATCTTAATAAAAAATATTAATAAAAAAGTATATAATTTCTAAGGATTTTTATTAAAAATTTTTATTTGAATAGAAAATAGAAAAAATACTAAAAAATTTAATATAAATTATTGATGTTCCAATACTCATACATTTTTTTTGAATAAGAAAATAAATTATAAACATTAAAAATTAAAATTTTAAAATAAATTTTTAAAGTATAATAATCTTTAAAAAAAATTTGTTATTTTAATAAATATAAAATATAAAAAATTTTATTCTTTTAAAGTTATTTTTTAGTATAAATTAATAATATTTATTGATATTTTATATGTTATAAAAATCTGTTTTTAACATTTTTTTATAAATATAAAAAGATATTTATTTGGTTATATTATGTTTCATTTTTATTAAAATAACCATAAAATTTAAACTTATTATTCAAATTACCAAATCTTTTAAATAATAATAATAAGATGTATAATTTTGTCTAAAATTTATATAATAATATAATAAACTTTCGAAAAACTATAAAAAAATTATAAATATTAACCTCTTAAAAAATTAATTTAAGACCAATATTTCAAATATTTAGACATTTTAGAGAATATTTTTTTATATTGATATAAATTTAAAAGGTTTTTAAGAAAATGATGTTAAATTATGAAGAAAGTAAAGTTAAAAATCGCGGAGGTATCAGCAACATGAGTGATGAAGTAAAAAATGAACTAATCATAGATTTCACAGAATATGAAAAAGCTATTTACAATAATTCAGATATTGTTGAGGAAATCAATGTAAAAGGAGAAGTATCAGTAATAAATCCTTCAACTACAAGGGTATGGAATGTAAAATTATCTCTTAAAGGTATTGATATCACTAATTTAGAAGACGATTTATTTAAAATTAATGAAATTAAATCAGGAAATAAATGGGTTCAATCTTATGAAGTTAATCCAGATATAATAAAAGCTCCAGTTTTATTTATTACTGAGACAGTTGATACATATTATGAATTACCGGCAGAAAATTGGGCAGGTGTTTTGGGTAAAAGAATGCCAACCGCTTTTCGATTAACGGTAGAGAATACATCAGAGGCAACAATGAAAAATATAAAAATTGTAAAAAAATTACACGAGTATTTTGCAGAGCCAATTTTTGATCAGAGTAATGTGGTTGGAAAATTAAGTTATGATTCTTCTAATCATGAAATATTATGGGAAATTGATTCCTTAGGACCTAAAGCAAAAGTAGAAACAGAAATTAGAAGTGCATTTACTCCTGAGACTAAAGAACCATACGGAGCGGGAGAAATAAAAGCTACTTATGAAGTTCTTGATATTATACGAACAAAATTAGATGGAATGGTTGAAGGACATACAGATAATCTTTTTGCAGTAGATATCAGTGAGAGTATGGAAAGTCCAGGATTATGGGAATGCACTGCAGAATTTGAAAATTCAAGTGGATTAAATACTACATTAAGAAGTGTAAAAGTTATTCATCTAAAACCGAACCTCCAAGAAGTCGTTATTGAAGAAGCTCCACAAACAATTGTTAAAACAGGAACTTCATGGTCTAAAGATTTTACCGTTAAATCAGATGGAGTTCCTAAATTTAAAAATGAATATGATTTTACTGTTAATTATGTTGTACATAGAAAAATTATAGGAGAAGTTGTTAGAAAAGAAAATATTATTCCTGTTGCAGATATACAAATTGAAAAAATTGTCGAACCCCCTGAAATTCCAGCTTATGCAACTAATACATTAGATGTTAAATTAATTGTAAAAAATACAGGTTCAGCTGCTCTTAATGAAATTCATATAGAAGATGTTATCCCCCCTGATTTCAAACCACCTGAAAAAGGTACCGTAGATTTCTTCTTAGATATGAAAGAAATGAAAGAAGGAATCACATTAAAAATAGAACCAGATAATGATGACCCAAGCGTTGAACATAAATTAATTGTAGATATTACTGACCTAAATAAATTAATTGAAGGATTTAAACCTGAAAGCCAATTCTCAGTAAATTATCAACTAACAGCAATAAATCCAAAACCAAAAGTTGAACATAAATGCCCATTGACTGTATCAGCTAATGTTAAACCAGCTGGCCCACCTGTTAAACCAGATACTATAGATTTAGAAATAGGAGTCAAATATGTACAAAGAAAGATTAGAGCACTTAAACAAGTCCAACCTCTAGAAACAGAAGGAGAGTATAGAATACCTATAATATTCCAAAATAAAGGCGAAATTGTCCTTGAAAATGTAGAAATCAAAGATTTAATACCGACTAACTTTACCCTTGTAAGTTGGGAACCCGAAGACTTAAAACCCGAAATCATAGACCAAGAAGATGGATCAACAAGATTAATATGGCGTTTTGATAAAGTTGAAGCAAATGAAAGAATTAATTTAGCTTACATAATCAAAGGCTCAGGTGAATATACACCTCCTGAATTAGAATATACTGTAAGTTAATTTTTTTATAATTAAAATTTTAATAATATCTTTTTTTCTAATTTTGAAATTTAAATCATTTTAGCCCATTCCAAATCATTAATATAAAACTAACTTTCCTAAAATTATCTATATAACTTTTATTTTCATCTATTCAAAAAATCTAAATCTTATTATAATATTTACTACTCTAATATTTTTTTAACTCATTCTTATAATTGTTATAATATGTTTCAAATTTCTTATAATTCTCCTTAACTAACTCAATATCATCCAGCAATTCATATTTCTCTAAAAATTCAACTAACTTCTCATAAAAAATTTTATACCTTCTAAATATCTCATCTATATTTTCTCTTACCTCATATATTGAAAATATATCTTCATCGATCTCTGTAATTGATATAATCTTTTTATATCCAATTAAAGGTTCATCCTTTAATAAAGAATACATATCTTTATAATCCTCTTTTAATCTATATTTTTTTTCGTTATATTTGTTTATATGTCTTTTTAGTTTTTTTAGAATGACTCTATATTTCTTTAGTTCTGATCTAAAAAATTTATCCAGTACATTTGTTTCCTCTACCCCTAATAATAAATTTTCTGACTTATTTGGACATACCATTCCTATATATGTCCTTAATTTATTTTTCCTAATCATATACTCCAAATCACTAATTTTTATATTCAATGGAATAAATATGGAATCAATAAATTTATTACATATAGCTATTAAAATATCCCAATTATTAGCCAATATTTCTAGAAAAAAGCTACATTTTTTTCCTATTAAACCCTTTTTATCAGCTAATTTTAATCCATATGGTACTGTTGAGCATAAATATAGTGAATTTAAATATTTATCACTTGTTTTTATCCTATATTCTTCTAATATCTCTATTATATGATCATAAATCTGTCTAGGCTCTAATCCATATTCCGCTAATACTCTTGCTAACTCATAAATCATACCACCAAATTTATATTTTTTAATTCCCGCATATTCACCAGTTATAAATTTATCTATTTTATTATAAAAATCCATTAAACCTTCTATTAACTCCAATCGCCTATTCTTTCTTATCCAATAAAAAATAAATAATCCAATTTCACAAAAATCAAATTTATCTTTATATTCGCTCTCTACTAATTCATCTAAAATACCTTTTATATCATTAAAGGTCAATACCGAATACATGAATTTTATTAATAATCTTATATACTCTGATTCAAAATCTTCTAAATTCTCAAAAAGATATCTAAAAATATCACAAATATTCGGAGGACTCTCTAACTTATATATAAAATATTCAAAAATAAATTTAAAATACGGCTCAAACCAAAATTTCTCTCTCTTAAGCTTCGGAAATACCAAAAAATTATAAATAAAATTAAACGATAACATCTCTGAACAATATTTGGAATATATCTGAAAAATATATTTATATGTTTTAAATATATTAAAATTTTTTACATAAATATAAAATCTGAGCGATAATGGAATAAAATACATAAATCTTTCAATAAGAAAATCCGTTATATCATAGTAATTTCTCTCATTTAGTGCAAATATCATTCTTTTTATCTCATTTAATATTGAATCATAATTTTTAAATGTTTTATCTTGATCCTCTTTTAATCCTAATTCTGATTTCAGAACACTCTCCTCAACTAAAAATAAAAGATATAACTCAGCGATATTTTTAAAATCAATTACTAGAAAATTAAAAGAAGATTCTAAAATATATTCTAATTTTTTCTCATCCCAATCTTCTAAATTATCCCAATCTTCCCAATCCGTCCATATTTTCCATTTCTCCCAATTTGTCCATGAACCAATTTTATTCCAAAAGTATTTTATTAAAATTAAACATAACCTTTTTAATTCCTTAATTAACTCTAAACTTGCTTCTATTTTATTTCTAACTTTTAATATTGCAGTATAATTATATAATATTTTTATTAATTTCTTGAATATTTTGAGACTTAAAAAATCATATACATAATTTATTTCCAAAAATGTTGGGTTAAAATAATCTTTCGGAATATAATATTTATAAAATTCGATCGAATCTTCTATTAATTTAAAAAATATAGGTAATACTCTTTTAATACTTTCTTCTGCCTTTCTTAAATTATTACTCCTTAATTGATAATTTAGTTCTATTATATATGAATAACATATATTATTAATTAAAGAGGATTTTATCATTTCATGTCTTAATATTATACATACATTTTTCTTTTCCTGCTTTTCTAACCATCTGTAAAATTTATCCAAATTAACTCTTGTTTTCACCTTTAATTCATTTCCATTCACTCCAACTTTTAAATTCTTAAAAAATTCTACTTCTGAATTCTCAGCAATATCACCTACTCCAAATTCTTCTATTAATTTGTCATTTAGATTCTTTAATTTGCCATATATTGATTCGAAATCTAAATATTCCTCCACTTCCTTAAATGAAATATCTATTTTTGGTAAATATTTAATATTATAATTATCAAACTTTAGAAGCTCTTTCCTTATCCAGTTTAAATATCTCCTTACCTCCTTCATATAATTACATATATAATTATCTGTTAAAATTGGATTATTATATAAAGTATTAATTTCAGATAATATATCATCTATTGGTAATATTCCCTTTTTTACCAATTTTAATAAATTATTTAACCTAAATTTATTAAATTTCTTATGTCCTAACCTTCTATATGTTCTCATACCTATTACTATTGGATCTACTAATATTACTAAAAATGTACCAGGTAAACCTCCTTGCATCGCAAAATTTACATTGATTGGAGCTTCTAAACTGATTATATGCCTTAATATCTTATCATTATACATAACTAAATCTTTTACATCATTATATCTTATTTTATTCCCCAATAATATCAACCATATTCATTTTATCTTCTTTATTTATGTATTTTTATTCTATATCTAATATCTCTTTCCATTTTTCGATGCATTCTTCTCTTTTTACCTTAAATGCTTTCTCTATCTTTTTCCATTTTACATTCTCCCAAGGTAATCTATCTAGTATTGCAATAATTCCTCTTGCAAAATTTTTAACCTCCTCCTCAGGATCTTCTAATGTAATCTCTGTAACTATATTTTTGGGTTTTCCAGAATACCCTTTTTTCTTGGACTTTATAAACCCATATACTTTAATTGATGGAACTAAAAATTCACAATACATCGAATAATAAGATAAACCCTTGGTACTTATTATTGCATTTTCATCTATTGTTTTTGCTAATGATATTGCTGCTTCATCAATATCATTTATAAAATTTGGTACTGCCATTAATTTTGTTGGCTGCATATATAACTTAACTTTATATACTTCAGGAACGAATTCAAATATTTCATCTTTTAGTTCGTTTATAATCTGTCTTGTTTTTTTAGCTTTTTTAGAAATAACCTTTACAAATCTAATCAAAATAACTAAAATTCCCAATAGAAAGAGTATTAAAATTATAGGCATATAAGTACTTAATTCCCCAAATATTAATAGAATTATTAAACAGGTCATATTAAATAGCCAGATAATAATTGTAAAAATTAATCCTTTATCTTCTCTTAATGATTTTTTATTATCTGTCAAAATAAGCCCTCCATTCATTAATATTATAATATTTAATAGATAATTATAAAAAATTATATCTTATTATTCAATTTTAACTTATTATATGTATTAAAATTTTTATAAAAGATTTTAAATTCATTTAAATTATTTTTTACGCATTTTACTTCAGAAAATTCATACCCTTTTA
>SUPR01000152.1 GCA_005191425.1 Candidatus Helarchaeota ASGARD archaeon Hel_GB_B | reverse complement strand
CTTCGATTTTTTTAGGATAAAAATAAATATCGTTTAAAATTGATTTAATTTTTTTAATATTATCTTTAATAATTTTATATTCAGTGTAGTTTGTGCTCTTAACTTCAATTACATTTTCCGGCTTTTTAAATTCACAATTCTTAAATTGTAATGAAAAAAAGTTCAAATTATCTATAAAAATGTAATTTTTTGGGTCTACTTGAATTATAATCATGGGCCAATAGTATTTTCCGAATGATAAATACTTACTATTTTTAAAAATAATATTCCGTCTTCTATCATGCTCTATAAACATAAAAACACTTGCATATTCTATATCTTCTTGGACTGCTTCAAAACTCTTTTCATCAATAACTGACGGAATTATACTCGAAACTATATTCTCTTTTGTTGTTTTTAAGTTATCTAAACCGTTATTTCTCAAATTATCTCTCCAAAATTAATCTGCATATTTATCATGAAAATTTTTAATATGAAAATTTTTTCTTTCATTTATAATAATGTTTTATTCTAATATATTTTTCAACTAATTTATAGGTATAGAATTTGAAAATCATTGAAAAAATAAAAAGTTTGGCGTTGAAAAAATATAACCGAATTGCAATTGGAATTAGCCCGGATGAAATATATATCGATAGAATAAAACAAGTTATAAAATATTTTAATCAACTAGAACAATTTAAAATAATTTTAGTTAGTAAATTAAAAATAAATATATCCGATCTGTCCATGGGTAAAAATATCGAATTAATAATTAGTAATAACCCAAGTTTCAAGATGATACAATTACTTTTAGAAAATCGAGTGGACGGAATTGTTAGAGGCACTCTCAGTTCAAGTAATTTTTTAAAAGAAGTCAAAAAAAACTTTATGTTAAACAAGATCTCACGTATTGCACTTTTAGAAGATACAAAAGGAAGAGACTTTTTCTTTGCTCCTGTAGGAATTGATGAGGGGCGCACATTTGAAGAAAAAGCCTTTTTTATAGAGCAAGGACACGAAATCTTAAAGAAATTTGGGTTTAATCCATCTATTGCAATTCTATCTGGAGGACGGTTAGGGGATATCGGGAGAGATAAATATATTGATGAAACCATTAAAATCGCAGAAAAACTGGTCGAAAAAATGAAAAATAAAGGTCTCCAATACATTTTTCATTCAGAAATTCTAATCGAAAAAGCAATAGAAAAAAGTAATTATCTAATAGCTCCTGATGGGATCTCAGGAAATTTAGTCTATAGGACATTGGTACATTTAGGAAATGGTCTATCTCATGGCGCAATTTATATTGAACCATTATTTCAAAGCAAAATAATTATAGATACTTCTCGCGTTGGCCCGGTAAATGAGTATATTAGCGCGATAATGCTAGCTGCGGCATCACAAATACTAATTTAATAAATTTTTTAATAATAATGATATTTAACCCCCTCCTATCGGTAATGCAATTATTATATGATCATCTTGACTAAGTCTTGTGTCTAATTTATCTTTTAAGAATATCACATTTTTTGTATTTACCAAGATCATCAAATATCTACTTAAAAATCCCGTTTTTGGGTCAAGAAATTTTTTTAATTTATCTTTATAATCATCAATAAATTTATTAATTGCTTCTCTAATTGTTTCCCCATCATAGAATATTTCACTTACACCTACTTCATTTTCCAGTGGCCCTATTAATTGGATTTTTGCCATCTATTATTACCTTAATTAATATTGATAAAATCAATTTATTTAAAACAAATAGAAAATATAATTAAATATAATTTATAATTAATATATTTGAATTTTAATTTTAAATTTTGTTGGTTTGAATGTCTGATGAACAAATTGATAAGCTAGCAGAGCTAATTATCAAATCCAAATATACAGTTGTCCTTACAGGAGCTGGTATTTCAACAGAAAGTGGAATTCCAGATTTTAGAAGTCCGGGGACTGGTCTCTGGGAAAGTGTAGACCCTATTGAATTTGGGTCTATTGAAGGGTTTCAAAGTAATCAAGGTAACTTTTTTGAACTTGCAAAAAAGTTAGCTCCAGTAATTTTTTCTGCCAAGCCAAATAAAGGTCATAAAGCATTAGCCAAATTGGAAAAAATGGGCTTTATAAAGGCTATCATCACTCAAAATATTGATGGTTTACACCAAAGGGCGCATTCTAAAAATGTTATTGAAGTCCATGGGAATTTAAGAGATTGTTATTGTATGAATTGTAAAAGAAAATTTGATATCTGGGTGCTTGCTGAAAAGTTTTTTGAGAAAGGGGAATTAATTCCCAAATGCGATGTGTGTGGTGGTACTCTTAGACCCGATGTTGTAATGTTTGGAGAATTATTACCAGAAAAAGCCGTCAATGAAGCATTTAAACACGCTGAAAAATGCGACTTATTAATAGTTGTAGGCTCGTCATTAGTAGTTTCTCCCATTAACTTTTTACCCTCAAAAGCCTTAATGCACGATGCAAAATTAGTAATTATAAATTGGGGACTCGCTGCAGATACTCATTTTGATTCTAGGGCTACTCTTATTATTCGAGGAAAAGCAGGTGATATATTACCAAGAGTTCTTGAAAAAGTAAAAGAAAAATTGAAGGTTGGGAATTGAAAAATGAATTTAGATTTGGAATTTAAAATTTCCAAAGCTGCCGAAATAATTCAATCATCAAAATTTGTTGTAGCTTTAACTGGAGCTGGTATTTCGACCGAAAGTGGAATCCCTGACTTCCGATCCCCTGGAACTGGTCTATGGACTAAAAAAGACCCAATGAAATACGCATCACTTGATGCTTTTTTACAAAATCCCTCTGCATATTGGGAAAGAGCTTTAGACCCTGATGGATTAGGAAATAAAATATTAGATGCTAAACCTTCTAAAGCTCATCTATGTATAGCCGAATTGGAACAATTGGGATATTTAAGGTCTGTTATCACTCAAAACATCGACAATTTACACCAAAAAGCAGGTAATTCTGATGTTATTGAGCTACATGGAACTATTTATACCGCACATTGTATGGACTGTGGCACAAAATATGAACGAAAAAAGGTATTAGGATGGATAAAAAATGGTGAATTACCTCCTCGATGTAAAAAAGATGGTTGCAATGGAATCCTAAAATCTGATACTATTTTATTTGGAGAACAATTGGACCCAAACACATTAAGAAAAGCTGTTGATATGGCTAAATCTGCTGATTGTATGCTGGTTTTGGGTTCGTCCTTAGTAGTTACTCCGGCAGCTCATTTACCATTTCTAACAATACAAAACGGTGGAAAATTAATAATAATAAATCTTCAAGAAACTCCTCACGATATTAATGCAAATTTAATTATTAGAGAAAAAATAGGAAATATCATGCCTAAAATTCTCGAAAAATTAAAAAAACTATAAAATAATTATTTATGCGCAAAATATAATTTTATTTTTGGACTTATTTGGTCTACCCGGCAAAATCCAAACCGCTCAAATTGTATTAATTGGTCTACTTCTAAATCTTTGCATGATTCCTCTCCTAGCCCCGAAATTATTTTACCATCATCTTTGACTATTTCTAAAGAAATATTGTTTTTTAAGGGCAACCATTGTATAATTTTCAACTTCTTATCTAGTTTTTGTTGGTAATCTCTAAACTCATTAATTCCACCAGGTATAATCTCTGCTTTTAAATC
The DNA here is from genome assembly GCA_005191425.1 of Candidatus Helarchaeota ASGARD archaeon Hel_GB_B. Lineage (GTDB taxonomy): Archaea > Asgardarchaeota > Lokiarchaeia > Helarchaeales > HEL-GB-B > HEL-GB-B. Next base: position 2,721 of record SUPR01000152.1, on the reverse strand, counting down.
TTTTTTATCTATTATTTTTATGTTTAGTAGGTCTTTTAATCTTATTATTTCACCATTTTCCAATTTATTTGCGTCGTTTCCATCAATATAGACTTTAAGCGTTCCAGACTCAACTTTTAAATTTATTGTCCTAACTCCTCTCTCTGGATAATCCGGGTGTATTAATAATTTTGCACTATATTGTACATCCGTTACATTTTGTATTTCTAAGATCTTTGGCTCCGAAACAAAAAAATATCGATTTGCAATTGGGTCTATTTTACTTCGATTTATTGAATATAACTTTTTAGGACTCAATTTTATATCCGCTAGACTTAAACCTAATTGCAGAATTAATGACCTTATACTTTCCGGTAATATCCCTCTTTTTTTCAATGATTGTATACTCCATACTCTTGGGTCACTCCAGCCGTCATAAATCCCCTTTTCTATCTTTATTCGGGCATCTGTCTTGCTCAATTTTATATTGCGAAATGATATCAGACCATAATGGATAAATTTAACTTTAGGCCACTTAAAAAAATCCCAGATAATTGATTCAAGTCTATCTTCATGCATCAAATCTTTCCCTCTTAAAATATGCGTTATACCAAGTAAATGGTCATCTATCCCCCATGAAAACTCGAGTAGTGGCCATACCTTATATTTATCGCCCACTCTTGGATGGACTTTATTAGAAATTCTCATAATAACATTGTCTCTCAATGCTGGGTTGGGTAGATCCATTCCTGTTTTCATCCTTACTACTGCCTCACCTTCTGAATAAACTCCCTTTAACATTTTTTCCCATTCATCTAAATTATGCTCTACACTCTTATTTCGGTGCTCACATGCTATCCCTTTTTTTCTATGCTCTAAACTCCATTTTTTTGCATCACAGGTACAAACATAAGCATTGTTCATTTCAATTAATTTCTTACAATATTTATATGTAATAGGAATTCTATCTGATTTATATATCGTCTCGTGCCACTTTACCCCAAGATATCTAAGATCTTCTGGTATTAAATCATATGCCTCTGGTATTACATTTTTCTCAATTGAACCTATTGTATCATCAAAAACTAATATCAATTTACCTTTATATTTTTTTGTATAATAATCATTAAGAATTACCATTCTAGCATTTCCAATATGTAAGGGCCCACTTGGATATGGTGCCAACCGCATTATTACTTTATTATATTTATCTATATCTGGCAATGGTGGTATCTGACTTTCTGCCAATGGTCTTGTCTTCTCATTTTTTGAATTAAAATCCGAAAATCGTGATTTTAATTCTGTATATGGTATTTTATCTATTTCCTGAATTACCTCGTCTATAATTCCTTTAACTTCTTCTATTCTCGACCTATATTCAATATTCTCACTTAAAAACATACCTAAAACGGACTTTTTACTAGCTTTTCCGTTATGTTTAACCGCATTTCTTACTGCTAGTTGGTAAATGATCTCTCGCATATTAACTTCCATAATAATACCTCTAATAATAAGAAATATAAAAAATAATTTAACTTTTAATAATCTCTATATTTATATATCTCACAATAAAAATAAGCCAAAATATAAACATTTTTTATTTTAATAGTGTCCCACAATATGTACAAAACTTCCAATCAGCTGGTATTTCTCTATTACATCCCGGACATCTTATCATATTCGTTGATGCTATCTCTTTCTCATCTTTTTTAATAATTTCTAATTCAATTTCTTCATATTCACCTTCAGCTGTTGGAATAAATGGAATAAACCTCGGCGCTTTTTTCTCATGTTTATATACATTCTTCTTCTGGGATAATGCAGTAAATAAATCAGTGGGTGAAACTTCTTCCGTAGGAATCGCTGGCTCTACTGATGCTGATGTTTCTGTCTCACTCGTAGTAAATGGCGTAAACCCTTTTTCTTCGCTTGGTTTAGCAGTTGATGTAATTCCAAAAATTGATGACTCTTCCATTTCACCTTTTCCTTCTTCGATACCTGATTCTTTTATTATAACTTCAGGACTCGGAATATCCAGTGACGCATTTTCATTTAAAATATCAACCGGCTTCACATCTTCAATTGATATATCTGAACTCTCTTGTACTTTAGGCGCTTGAAATGGAATAAATCCTGACTTCTGTTCAGAAACTTCTGTAGATACTAAATTCTTATTCTCTTCAATCGGCATAGGACTTGGCTCTTCAATCGGCATTGGACTTGGCTCTTCAATCGGCATTGGACTTGGCTCTTCAATCGGTATAGGACTTGGCTCTTCAATCGGTATAGGACTTGGCTCTTCAATCGGTATAGGACTTGGCTCTTCAATTGGCATAGGACTTGGCTCTTCAATCGGTATAGGACTTGGCTCTTCAATCGGTATAGGTGTTTCGACATCTGGAATTTCAAGGGGCTGTGGTTCATAAATATTTGTTGATTGAAAACCTTCGGGAATTGGTTCACTTACGCTAGGTTCTTCGACATCTAATAATCTTAATGCTTCATCTAATGCTTCATCTTTCTTTTCTGGTGGTGTAGGGAAGGACGGAGCTGGTGTAGCAGGCTTGGGTGGTGGTGTAGGGAAGGACGGAGCTGGTGTAGCAGGCTTGGGTGGTGGTGTAGGGAAGGACGGAGCTGGTGCAGTAGGCTTGGGTGGTGGTGCAGTGAAGGACGGAGCTGGTGTAGCAGGCTTGGGTGGTGGTGTAGGGAAGGACGGAGCTGGTGCAGTAGGCTTGGGTGGTG
>SUPR01000151.1 GCA_005191425.1 Candidatus Helarchaeota ASGARD archaeon Hel_GB_B | reverse complement strand
AGATGTAAGACTCTCCCTTGGAGAGCAATTTTCAATGAATTACGAATCCATCGCCCTTTAGGGCATGGTAGTTCAATGCTTCAAATTATATTAATTTTTATTGCACCATTTTTACACTGAATTTCGCAAGCTCTACATTCAAGACAATTTTTAAGATCATCTATTTTGGCTTTTTTCAATTTTGGGTCAATATAATAGATACCTAAAGGACATGCATTGATATATTGCCCGCATCCAACACATTTTTCTAAGTCTATATAAATTCGTATCATTTTAATTACTTCAATAAAAGAAATAATAGAAAATTAAAAGTTATAAACAGACAATCAATCTGATACTTTTATGTAATATAATCTCTTAACTCTTGGACCAATTTTTCCATATTAGACTTTATTTTTTTGAGTCTATTTTGGAAATCTTCATTAAGTTTTCGATATGCAATTGGTTTAATTTGTTTTCGTTTGTATTTAGCTTGTAATCGCATAAGGCTGTCTTTAATTGTAGTTTTCTCACCTTCTAGAATTTCTAATTTATCGACTATCTCTTTATAACGTCCGCCAACATTACGGAACTCAGGTTTTAATTCTTCTAGAGATTTGTCTAATTCTAGTAAATTTTTTTCCGCGGTTTTATGTAATTTCCTGTATTCTCGACTTCGTAACTTTCGACGCTGGAAATCATTGTCTAATTTGTCCATTTCTATTAAAACTGCAATTTTTTGCTCATAAAGTATGGAAAATTCCCGTAAAGCAGAAGGAGAAACTACGGTTTTCCGCTTAATTTCTACGCGTGTATAAGGCAGTCCTCGTTTGACTATAACATAAGCAGTAGCAATTAAACTAATTATTAAAGAAATTATTAATGGATGAACAAGCAAATACCAGTATGCACCTATTGAATTATACACAACATTTATATTCGCAGAATCTCGATATGTAATTTTATAATCATCAAATTTTAGAATAGGTTTTCCATCATCATTGTCTAATATTATTTTTGAATTTCCACTTGAGAATGAAATTATTGACGAACCGGTAGGGAGTATTAATTTTGATACGTAATGGTAAATTTGACTATTGAATTCACCAAATAGAAGGTCAATTCTAAGATAGACAATATCACCATTAAAAGATACAAAATCTTCAATAGGTAGGATATAATTAACATAATAAGTAAAAGTCTCGCCTACTCGAGGAGCATATCTATCAGGGGGTAAACTTATTGTGATATTATTATATTGTCCGCTCAACTTTTCTGAAAAAGATAAAACACTGAAATTATCATAAATTTTTATGTTTTTGGCATTATTTGGAAGCGAGAATTTGGGATTGTTCAAAGCGTCCATTCCAATAGGACCTATATTCCGTACACTATGTTTCTCTTGTACTTGAATATACCCCAGGTGATTTAAATCTATAATCCGAAGTATTGATACAAATCCTTGCATAGGTGTGCCAGTAGTAAAAGTAATGTGAAAATTTAATTTTGTATCCTGCCATGGTGTTAAATTCTCTTCTGTAGGTGCAGTTACGGGGGGTGTTGCATCCTGTCCCGTATAAGGATTATTAATAGTGCTATCAGATGGTGAATAAATATCTACATCATACTTTTGAATCGTATATGGACTTGCAGGATATTTACTAAATTGAATATTAAGTCGCTTATTCGATGAAATTGACATAATATCGATAAATTCCATAGTAATTGAGAAGTTAATAGTTTTCAACGGCGATAAAGGAGTTAAAAACAATAAAATCCACTGTTCAAAACCATTTCCAGAACTAGGTATTCTGTTTAAGTCCATTTTATGCCCATTAGAATCAATACACGATAAATATGATATTTTTGAATAGAAAGTCTCATCCAATCCAATATAAATAAAATTGACTGGATCAGTCCCTATATTTTTAACTTCATAATTATCACTAATTTGAATAATACCATTTCTAGAAATTGAAAAATTTCGGTGTATATAAATAATTTTAATATTTTGTTGAGTATATCCATAAGTTTGAGGAATAAAACATAGAAAAATTGAAATTGATATACTAATTAACAATATCCAAGCAATTTTTTTCAATTAAATCTTTCCTTCGACCTATAATTTTGTTAATACATTATTGATGTAATTTTTTAAATCTGTTGTTTTAGAATTTTAAATTTAAAATTAAATTTATAGATTTGAGATTATTGAGATGTGAAATTTAAAATATTTTTTGGTACTACTTATTAATTAATTTGAAAGTAAATAATAAAATTTTAAGAGAAATAAAGAGTTATTAACTAAATGATTACATTAATACTATTCGGCTTAAAATTAGATAAAACAATTTGAAATAATTGCTGATTCGAATTTAAAGAAAATAATCTAAAAACTTTTTAACTAAATTGGGGAAAATTAACGATTTATTAAATATGTTATCTATAATTTAAGGTTATATTTAAAGAAATATTTTCTGAATAATGTTAAATTCGTAATATATTATGAAATAAGTACTATTTTTCAAATTATGGTACCAAAAAGTATTAAAAATAAAATGCTAAACTAATTTCGTTGAAATTATTTTCCAATAAAAATTTTTTTCTAAAAATTATTAAGATAAAATATTATCAGAATAAAAATATAAATATTAAATAAAAATCCTACAAAAGTATAGAGGTTAAAATAAAACGATAACTGATTTTATTTTTATAATTTTAATAGCAATAAGTGGTCTGATAATTTCTTTAATTTTAACACAAATAATAATGCCAAGAATAATGAAATATATGAAGAATAAAGGGATTGTAGGAAAAGATATTCATAAAAAGGGTTTACCGGAAATACCAGAGATGGGAGGAGTTGGGATATTAATTTCAATAACAATTACAGGGACAATTATATTTATTATAGCATTAATTTATTATCCAACTGATGTATTTACATATCAGATGCTAGGGTTTTTAATAGCAACTCAAATTGGGGGAGGAATAGGAATTATTGATGACAAGGTTAGATTAAAAGGAAAAGTTAAACCGATATTATTAACTTTAGGTGGTGTTCCAATTTTAATAATTCAATTCTTTATAATTAAAATATGTAATCCATTTCCTTATTTTCCACTGATTGGGAGTTTTACTATTCAAATTATATATTTTATAATAGTACCAATTGCATTTAGTGTGGTCTCCAATGCAATGAATATGTTAGACGTGGTCAATGGGAGTATGTCTGGGAGCTCAACAATAATATTTATCACACTGATTATTACATCAATTTTTTTCATAATTTTTCCACTTAAAGATAAGTTGGGAGGTAGTCCTACATCAGTGGAGCAGGGCTTAATAGGACTTGTTGTCGCAGCAATTATGGCAGGGGCAAGTATAATATTGTTTAAATATAATAAATATCCTGCAAGAGTATTTAATGGTGACGTGGGCTCACTTACGATAGGTTATGGACTGACTACTATTGCAATTTTGGGGGGGCAAGAATTTATTGTGATCATTTGTATATTACCGTTTGTGATTAATGCGTTTCAAATGCTGTCGAGTATTGGTAAAATTGTTGAAGGTAGAAAAATCAAGTATAGACCTACTAAAATATTACCTAATGGACTGATTACTGCAAGTAATCACCATAAAGCGCCATTAACATTAATGAGAATTTTATTAGCAAATAAACCAAAATCAGAAAAAAGGATCGCACTTGATATTTTACTTTTATCTTCTTTTAGTTGTTTTTTAGGATTTATTTCATTATTATTAACTATTTTTATACATATTATTTGATAAAATACAAGGATGAATGCTATGAACTTAATAAACAAAATAAAGGACGAATTAAGTGAAAATTTTTATTTATTAATAATGATTACATGCATTTGGATAACTTTAATTTGTTTATTCCTTTTTATTAAAATATATGTTACCAATCTAACTCCCAATGTGACAATAGTTACGCCAATTGCTGAAAAATTCTGGGATTTAATAACGGCAGCGGTTCAGTTTTTACTTGCATTAGTTTATATTGTAGGAGGTCTTTATGTCTGGTATAAGATTATAAAAATATATTTTTGGCGGAGAATGAAAAAAAGTGGGCAAGTAAAAGAGGAAAAAAACGATATAATAATTGAAGAATAAGAAATTTAGTTATAAAATCTTTTAATTATAAAAAATAATAATAAAATCAGTTTATTTATAACATAAAAATACATAAAAAAATGCATTAAATTAAAAAAAAGGGAAAAAAATTTAAAAAGTCAATTATTTTTTGCTTTTACCTTTTGCTTTTTTAGGTTTTTCTTCTTTACCAGGTTCTATTTTTTCAAGGTCTTTTTTTAAGTCTGCTTCGATTTGAGCCCATCGTTCTTCACCGACTAAGCTGGAAATAAAGTCGTGTCGATCTACGATATCTAATTCTTTTATTTGAGACATGTAAATTGGAATTTCTTCATCAGTAATTCCGGCAGCTTTCAATTCTTTTTCAATTATTTCGAGTGGTACTTCAGGTATTTTCTTCATTAGTTCTTCTTTTTCCTTTTTGAGCACTGAAGGTTCCCAGATAGGTTCTAATTTTTCTTTCGGAGGTGCTTCTATTGTGATGCCGATTAATTTGAACCGTCTTGCCATTTCTAGATAAATTAGATGCTCTCTAGATTTCATTACACCGGATGCTACCTTTTTATTTTTCTTAATCTTATTCAGTGATTCATTGATTTTACGAATCGGATAGGGAGTAGTTAAAAATTTATAGCCTTTATAAGTGATATAAACTGCGGCTATTGCACCAATTATTGAGAGTATTGTAACTATAGGCATTGTAAGTGGACCAAATGGTCCTGCACTATCTATGTTAAATCTTATAGTAGCATCTGCATCTCTTGTTCCATAAGCAATATCGACATATTCATCTGGTAAATCTACCATAAATTCAATTTCATGAGCTTTAGCATCTAACCAATGGAATAATGTGGGCCATGTATTAATTTCACCGACAAATGTGCCATTTCCAATATATGTTAATTTAAATTCATTATAAACAACTTCTGGACCTAATTTAACTCTGCAATAAACATTGACACTTGGATTTGAAATTACCGATTTATATTCGTCATATGAATAATCCCAGATCTGAACTGAAACCTTTTGAATATCTCCTTGGACGCAGCCAGGCCTATTTCCGACCCATTTAATTCTTACAGGAATTCTGACAATTTTTAGTGTAAATGATTTTGAATAACTTGCATAATTCTGTTTTTGGAATGAAATTTGGACTTCATATGGGAAATTATAGGATAATGCGGGATAATAAGTAGGAATTGAGAAATTCACAGTCCCATTTTCGTCAGTTAATGCCCATCCTTTATAGACTGGCAGACCAGCCCAATCTGGAATAATCCAAGTGACATTTACATCTTTTACAGGTGCTCTTAATGAAATATTTTCATCTATAGGCCTTGGACAATCGTCAAAAATTCGAATAGTGAAATTCAAATAATCATTTTTGACAATCTCCGCAGTCCCAGACCAGCCTGTAAATGATAGATGGTCACCTGTCGGATGGGGCATGTCAATAATTCGAGCTTTTAATGAAAAATCCCATTGTACTTCATAATACTTATGTCTATGTATTACATAATCCGGGTCTGGTGTTGGTGTTGTAAAACCAATATCAGTTGTATAAAATTTAACGAAGAACTCACGGCTGGTTTGACCTAAAGGGATCGAAAAATTTTCAGCATAATTAACATCATTAGTATCAATAGTAGCTGTATAATATTGGCCAGGGCTAATTGTCTGATTGGATGATACAGCATATCCAGTGTAAATAATATAAGGAGTGCCTCCAATATAATAAATAATGTCATACTTTATTGAAACATCTCCTGAACCATTGGTAATTGGTAAATTGTTAGTAGTATCTCTATATGAAATTGTAACATTGAATTTATCTCCCCAATAGAGGTCATTCCGATCCGGTGTAAAATATTCCAAGCTAAGTTCGGCATCGTCTGGTAATACTATTAAGTTAAGCGAAAAAATAGCATCTTCCCACTTATAAACACTTCCGGCAATTTCAAAAGTAGTAGCAATTTTCATTCTTAATTTAATATTGTATTCAGTACCTACTTCAGAGGAAAATATTGTTGGAACAGAAGTCACATTGATATCAACTCGATAAAGTGCATCTGCAGAGTTTCCTACTTGAGTGCAAATAACAGGGTCGCCACCTCTGGTAGACCACCCGACCTCTTGGAAGGTAACATTATGATAATGTGTCCCGGAGCTATTTGAGATATAAGCACTACCATTTGGTAATGGATATCCGGATCCTTTGGTTACTGAAGTATCATTAAGGAGAACTAGATATAATGATAGAATACCTTGGTTCCAGATATAGCCAGAAGAATGATTATATTGACTTAGGTCATTCCATTTAACATC
>SUPR01000150.1 GCA_005191425.1 Candidatus Helarchaeota ASGARD archaeon Hel_GB_B | reverse complement strand
ATTTAAATATTATTATCAAATACACGTTAAATTATATAAAAAAAAGATTAATTGAATTTAAACATGGACTTAATAATATATTGAATAAATTATTGGACTTAAATTTTGAATATTCTATCTTATTGCATGATGAATTGATAAGCAGGCTTCCTCCTAATGGCTTAACTGAAAAAGATTTAAAAAATTAAAGGAGGACATGATATTAGGGGTCAAGTTGTGGGGTGACGCTGAAGATGAATTGAAGACAGCAGTTAAAACATTGAAAAAGATGCAAAAGAAATATTCAATTTCTGGCTTATAATTTCCGGAAAAAATAAAGAGATAATTCATCAAAAAATAAGGTCAAGTCCAGAATATTCAATGAGAAAAATAAAAAAGGTGGTTAGAAATAGATATGGACTGAGATCAAAAAATACTACGCAATTATATCTGGAAAATCAATTAAAATGCCCGGTAATTGTAGCACAAACTTAAAAAAATTTAAATAACTTATTAACAAAAATTTATCAGCTTACTCTCAAATATAGATTAAAAAAATCAATGAATAAAACTGTTGTTTAATAAGGTACTTAATGAATTAGAGGAAATAAAGATAGTATCGATAATAATAAATAAGGAGAAAGTGGAAAAAAAATCTAAAATGACGACAGTACAACAAAAAATATCAAAAAGTTTAAAAATAGATATTGTTAGGAACTATCAAACTTAGATAATATCTTAAAATTTTATCACAATATAGGTAAGATTAATATAACAGATTAATATAAATTTTATAATATTTAAAACTAAATCTTTTTGAGTTGAATGTGAAGATGCCTCAATATACAATTGGTGATATTCCGGATAAAGTACACACAAAACAATTCTTGGGTTTAACACCACATCTTTATCGAATATTTAAAGAAGTTGGATGGGATTATTACAATAAAGGTATGGAGAAATTAAATGACGCTGTAAATTCTTTATTGAGTATCCGCATGAAAGAAGGAATTGAAGTTAGTAAAAAAACTGTTTCTGGAGAATTAAAAGAGCCTGAAAAAACTTTATGTTATATGTTGCACCCCTCGATTGTACCATCAAGGGCGGATCTAATGGTCGGCACTATGAAGCTCCTTTATGGCGAGAGTGTTGATGTCTCATTTATTTTAATTGATGATGATTCTAAAGAAATTTCATTTATTGTGAATTCTCATTTAGAAGATGGAATCCCCGTAGATTTTTTTATCGTAGAACGAGATGACGAACTTTTAGAAAGGCGACATATGAAATTAGGTTATAAATTAAGAGATATTCCTAAGAAAACTAAAACTTTAGAAAAATGCGGTGCTTCTGTAATTGAAATAATGCGAGATATAAGGAATGAGCGAACTCCGCAATGGTCAAATTCAACCTATCTGACTGCTGAATCTTGGATTAGTTGCGCTATCAATATAGTTCTTGAATGCACAGGATTTCAAACACACGGTCTATTCTGGGATGGTGTTAATGCAAAAAGAAGATATAAACTTAAAGATGATTATTGTAGGTTTTATCCTTATCCACCATCACTTAACACGATGTTTATGATGCAAAGACCTCAATATATTGCCAGAGCAGCTGGACTTTTTAATTCTCACCAAATGATTATTAAGGGGATTCATCCAACTCCATTACAATGGATGAAAGACAACTTTGTTGAAGTTTTTGAGATTGGGATAAGACATCAACTAGAAATAGAAGGACTTAACCTCCCGGTAGTTAATATGAATACGCGGGTAAACCTTGATGTCGAAAAAGGCTGGGATTTTGATAAGGGTACCAAAATAAAAATTGAAGATTTGGGTATAGAAAGTTCTGAAGATGCACTAAAAGGCGTATTATTAGATGTTACTCATGAAACTCCTCCAGACGCAAAAATTGATAAAAACAATATAATTTCGAAAGGATGGGGACTTAATACTAAATTTTTTAAATGATTAATAATCGTACTGGTATTTTCATGATACTTTTTAAATAGAACTAATTCTTTATATTCTTTTTTTTCCCAAGAGGGTCTCGTGAAATTAATCTAAGAAGGTATTGATCTCGACAAAATTTAAAAACTTTTGTTTTTTCATTTAAATTTTCTCATAGAAAAATACACGAGAAACAAAAGAAGAGTGGCAACTGTTAGAATATTCTTCAATCATTGGGAATTTAGTCGACTACCATAGTTCAGGAGATAAAATTGTCGGTCTTCTCTATGAAGAAATGTTGGGAGAAAGTACAGCGTCCGAATTTATGTAAATATCGCGGGACGCTGTAGCCAATTTAATGTGGTCTATTCTGCTTGTTTTATATGCCGTAAGTGCAGTTAACCCTTGAGTAATGGCATTAAAACTTATAAAAATGAGGGCATTTTCCTTGCCACGATTTGGCATGTGCGCCCGTTGATAGACCACCTTATATGGAGAATACATACGCTTTTCACTTGTCTGCAGGGAATAAATCTTGCCCATATGGGGGAACTCGTGTGCGGGTACAAAATCGGTACAAAAATAAATCTCTTTTCCGGTCTTAATCACATTTGATTTGGAGAACTTTTTCCACCTGAGAATGGAGATGAACCCATGACCTGCTATCATCTCGAGATCCTTGTAAGATGCACCCGCTCCGCCACCCATTAAAAAGCAGGTGAACGGTGGGTTTCCTGCCGCCATATATCCTCAATATGTTTGTCTAAAAGCATATTTATCGTTCCGATATGCTTCTATCACGTTGTTATAAATAGTCGACTATATTTCCTGTCCATTATTGGTGATTCGGTATAGCCCGTACCTTTACACTTTCTTTTCACGCAGATGCCGCAATCATGACCGGATGAGATCATAATTTTTTATTGTTTTCTCTCGCCGCAATTACTCATAAAGTAACTGCCATCCCAAACGCCTACCTGGTAACCCACCAGCCCGTATCGCTCGAATTGCTTTACTAGTAAGCCGTAAAATCCCCGTAAATTGACTGACCCAATAGCAGTCATAAGTCGTCCATAGTTGCGGGCATCGGGCACCCGCTCATTTTCCAGATCGTATGCGGAAAGTAAATTATAGTTCGATTCAAGTTCATGTACCCATTGATTAAATTTTACCCGCCCTAACTTGTAGCGTTCAATCTCCAGTTTCACGATATCTCCAATATAGAAACTGCCAAATATTTCTTATTGCATGTGCGTTAATTTGAGAATACTCAAAAATCGAAAATCATTCAATAAAAAGAGGTCTTTGAGATAGCCATTTGAACTCTCGAAGTTTCTAAGTGCTTCAATTTCTACCCATGCCAGCTTTCTTGTCATAAATTCTCCCGGCTGGATCACTAGAATTTTTGTTCGATACGGTAATTTAAATGGGCTTGAAGCAGATACTCACTTTTTTTTCGTGACTTTCCGTCCAAAACCTTCTAACTCTTTCTAACCGGCCCTAGCCCCCTCTTTTTTTCTCTTATTTTCACCGTACGGATCTTTCGGACAAAAATTTGGGTAAATTGATCTCTCCCACGTTTATTGTGTAAATCAATGAATTTTACTTTAAATTTTCCGAAATAATCATCAATCTGCATCTATACCCAGCATCTTCCTTTCTCTATAATTACAAACATCCCCCCCACCCCAAACCTTGCCAATCTATGACTATATTATAAAATAATGGCCCTTATAAACCTCCCGCACCAAACATAGACCGACCAACCTGTATAACAAAAAGTATAGCCCACAATCTGGCATTCATATACATTAAAATAGAGATAAGTAGAATAGTTTTCTGATATTAGAGTAAAATAAAAAATATTGTCTTGCGTAAAATTTTAAAGTAATTAGATAGGCAAAAACTTTTTATCGAAGAAATAATCTTGTTATTTTAATTTCACGAGACCCTCATTTATAATAAATTTATCCATAGTTCATCTTTAAGTAATATTTATAAAAATAGAAATTTTTTAGATTAATCAACAATGTTAATAAAGTGGAATTAATTGTTAAATCGAAAAATTCAAAAATTTGTCAAACAAACTCTTAAAAATATTGCTCCTGAGGGAACTTCTTTTCTAGCAACTATTATTTATAGTTATATAATTAAAAAATCTGATTATTATACTAAATACTTAAAAATGATAGCTAAATCAAATGAAATTAAACAAATTAATGGTACTATATTAGATGTAGGCTCAGGCCCGGCATATCTACCTATTTATATTGCTAAATCTAATCCAAATTGCAAAATTATTTGTGTAGATGCATCGTTAAGTATGGTCTTAATAGCTAAACAAAATGTAAGTAAAGCAAAACTTACTGAATTTATCAAATTGAAAAAAGGGAAGGTATATAACCTTAACTTTCCCAATAAATTTTTTGATTTTGTAATTAGTACTAGCTCTTTACACTACTGGAAAAATCCTGTTAAAGCTTTTAATGAAATTTATCGCGTTTTAAAAGATGGTCATGAAGCTTGGATTTTTGATGTTTATAAACCAATCCCTCCTCAGCAGTTCTTTCCTGTTTATGACAAATATAGACGATTAGTTGTATCAATTTTTAACCTTTATAATTCTCGTGATTCATTTTATAATACCCAAAAAATCAATAAAATTATCCAGCAGAGTCATTTTAAGCGAAGTTATATTGAAAATTTCAAAATCTTTTATAAAATAGTATTACAAAAGGCATAGATTCAAAATAATTTAATTTGACTATAGATTTTAATTCGGAGTGCCTTTCTCAAAAATATTGGTTCATACTGTTTTTTAAAGAGAAAATATTATTTTTTTCATCTAAATTAAAAAATATCTTGTTTAATAAAAAAAGATTTAGAAAAAAATTTAAAATTTTATGCTTTATTAGGCGTAATTGGACGTTCTTTTAAGAATAAACAAATAACAAATGCAATTGCTGTTAAGATTACAATAATCATCATTGCAATAGGAAAGTTAGTGGATGTAAAATCCATAAAGCTTAAAATTAGTACGATCCCGCCGATCTGGCCCATCATCATCAAAATCCCGTTTGAAGTCCCTTCAGGTACAGGTGCTGTTTGTTCTGCAGCAAATTCAAGTCCAATTGGTAGGGAACTCATTAAGAAAAAGCCTAAAATGATCGAAATCACTATTAATACAGAATATAATGGGATATATGTTATACAAATTAGGAGTGGAATTGCTACACCGACAGAAATTATGATGAAAATTTTTCTTTTTCTATATTTATCTGAGAGAGCTGACATTACAAAGGCACCAAAGATCCCGCCAACTATGATTAAAGCTCCGATTACTCCTGCATCACCTCTGGTGCCCACAAGTGGCTCAATAAAAGTGGCAATTGCGTTAAAACCCCCCACTCCAATTAGGAACAAGATCATTAAAATCCAGAAATCTCGCATTTTGATTAATTTTTTAATACCTTCCCAAACGAATGTTTTCTCCTCAATTGCAGCCGGCCCTGGTGGTTTGTCCGGTTTTTCCTTGACAAAAATAAGGAATAGTATCATCCCCGCAACTGAAATAATACCTATTACTAAGACCACAACTGGAACTCCACCAAATCCATAGAGAATTAGAGGTAATAACATCCCTAATAAAATACCAATAAACAATGACATTGTACCAAGTCCAGTAGCAATTGCCCGTTCTCCTTCAGGAAACCACTGGGCAGATAATTTAGAAATGGCGTTAAGAATAAATGGCTGACCAAGAGCAATACAAGTCTGAAATATAAATACTAAAACAAAATTATTTCCTGCAAAAATGCGTAATAGACCAAATACTCCCGTTAGTATTGCTCCAATTCCTGCTCCCACTTTAAAACCTTTGGTGTCAATAAGCCATGATGATGGAATAGTAAGCCCTATAAATACTATCATAAAAATTAAAGACAAAAAATCGATTGTTTCTGGTGCAACTCCATAATATGCTGATGCCGCTGTACGAATTGGCGCAAAATTTATCCATAATAATTGTGTTAATGCCCCTACTATCATAAACATGCCTAAAATAACCCATCGATATGCTTTAACTTCGTACTGATTTTCACTCATCTTTATTGCCTGCCTTTTAATGATATCTATTATCACAATAAAGTGATTATTTTTCATCGGAATAAATATTCCTCACTTTTAATTTTTTTAGAGAATAGGATAAACTCATCAGAATTCTCTTCTCTAAAATATGTAATATAAAAACTATTCTATACAACTGACTTTTACTGAAATATATCATCCTATTTTTCTCCATCATTCCAATTCAGTCTTAAATAATCCTCTAAAGTCACCAATGCACAACTCCATGATTTTATTTGGGATAATATCGCATTAATAAATCTATCATTAAGAAGCGTTTTTGTTCTTCGCATCCAAGTCTTACTAAAATTATTATATATTCTTGAAATTCCTCGTTCAGGTGTAATAAATAATTTTATTCCTTTAAATTCAAAAATTTTTTGATATGGAGTAATTTCATTTGAATTTGTAGATAAATATAATTTAAAAAGTTCAAAACCATTTTT
>SUPR01000149.1 GCA_005191425.1 Candidatus Helarchaeota ASGARD archaeon Hel_GB_B | reverse complement strand
ATAATAATAATAAAGAATTTAACCCGGCAAAAGCGACAATGCAAATATGTATGCATTATTCAGTTAATTCGTTATCTCAAACAGTAAATTCGATGATCTCGCATTTGGGCGATGTCCATACCCATTGGTTCACATGTACATCCGCTCCTTGTATTGGACTTTTTAAACCCTTTTTCTTGAGAAATATTGGACTACCTAAAGATTATAACTTCCCTAATAAAAATTATGACCCAAATTCGTTATGGTGGAAACACGAAAAATTACACAGACTAGTATTAAAAGATTATACTACTCGAGCTTCAATTGTTCAAAATTATTATAAATTTGAAAAAACTCTTGTTTCTAAAAATAACCAAATAATTAAAACATATAATAATGAACAAGAACTTAATAAAAACCTGGAAAATTTTTCTACCATTAGTCTATTAATGCAAAACATTATCTTGGACCTCCTAATACATAAAATATCCAAAACTCCAGTAAAAAATAAGGTTTCAAAAATCTATTTAAAAAAATGGGACAAATTATCAAAGTCTATTGGATTAAAATTATAATAATATTACCCAAAACGACCGGAAAATTTAACTGAATATGTCAAAATTTTTTATTCTTAAAATACCTATTTCTTTTAAGAAATAATTTTTATAATTCACTAAAATGATTTATAATTTTAAAGTAAATTGATTTTTTATTATAATTATTACCCAAAAAAGCGTATTACCTTATTACTTTTTAAATCAAAAGCTAAAATTTACACTTATATTTATAAATATTATTTTAAGTTGTAAAATTATGGAAGGTATTGAAAACAGAATAGCAACATTTTTAAGAAATATCGCCCATCCACTTAGATTAAAAATTATTGAAGTATTAAAAGACAAAGAAAAAAGTGTTAATGAAATACAATCAGAATTAGGTAAAAAACAATCAACTATATCTCAACACCTAAAGAAATTAACAGACACTAATGTGGTTATCTTTAGGAAAGATGGAAATAAAAGTTATTATAAAATCAAAAATCCAGATATTCATGAAATAATACTATTAATTATTAACTATATTAGCACTCAAACGAAAGAAAGCATTGATGAAATCACAACTAAAAATATTATAGATACATTAACATAGGATAAATTATTTTATAATTATAATATCTGATTTAAATAAATAAATATTTTTATAGAATCTATCAATTAAATTATTTAATTCTATTTTTTATATATTAAGCGAATTATCTTCTTATTTTTTGGTTATGGGAAATATTTAAATATGTTAATATTCGAATATTATAATAGTTAAATATAATATTATTATATAAGAAGTGAAAATTATGGATTGGAATTCTCAATTTAGGAACAATTATAGAAATTTATATTCTTTACCGCCATCGGCTAAATTTGTTTTATACATTTTAAATCTTAAGGGAACCATTAGTAGAAAAGAATTAATTAATCAAACTCTACTATCTAGTAGAACAATAGGCCATGCTTTAAAGATTCTTTTAGAAAATGGTCTTATTCGTAAAGAACGATTAGTAAAAAAATCTAGAAGAGATAAGATAGATAAACGTATAGTAAAATATTGTTTAAATAATATCAATTAAAATTATTTTTTCGCTCTTTAAATTTAACTTTTTTTAAATACTGAGTCCAAAAAAGTGTTTATTTTATAATTTCTTTTTATTATTAACAAATTTTTTTATAATTAAATATTTTTTAATAAATAAGCAATTTTTTTAAATTAAATTTAGTTTTATTATTGTAAAAATATAAATAGGAAAAATATTAATTTAATTCAATAAAAAAAGAATTAATTTAAAGATTGATTACAATGAAAAATAACGGAACAAAGATTGTGTTAACGGCATCAGAAATAGAAATGTCAGATTTCAAGAATAACCCATTTTTAGCTTTTTTGGGTGGATTTCCATATAGGTTTCCAATATGGACTTCGAGATCGCTTTATTGGCCTATGTTAGAAGATAATGAAGATGGTTCAGCTAGGTATGCACCGTATGGTCTAAGGAAGGTCGAAGCAGGTCTATTAGAACATTTTAGTAGAGAAGATGTGGTTGTATGTCAACCCCATAATTTAAAAAAATTCGTTGGTCCAAATACTAAAATTGTAGCTATTTCTTCAATGGATCCATTAGGATTGGCTTATGTTAGCCAAACATATTCAACTTTTCTTGGTTTTGGAGAAATTCCTGGTACACTTCATTCATTTCAAAAATTACTAGCCAATAAAGTATTTAAGAAGAATCCTCATTTGAAGATAGTTGTTGGAGGAGCAGGTGCATGGCAACTTGGTAAAAAAGCTCGGGAATTTTTAGGAATTGACCATATAGTTCTGGGTGAAGCAGATATTGAAATTGGTGAAATATTTGAATCGATAATAAATGGCGAACCTGTACCCGAAGTTATTAGAATTAAAAAAAATCCGACTGTTGATAAGTTATTACCAATATATGACCCATCAGTGCATGGAGTTGTGGAAATATCAAGAGGTTGCGGTAGAAACTGCCAATTTTGTACACCGACCATGAGAAAAAGGAGAAATGTACCAATATCACATATTATTAAAGAAATAAAAACAAATTTGAAATATGGTGGAGATGGACTTATAACATTAGCAACAGAGGACTTATTTTTGTATAAATGTAATAGTCCAAAATTTTATCCCAATTCACTAGCAGTTGTGGATTTACTAGAAAAAATTAGTAAAGTTCCCGGATTAAAAGCTATTCAACCAGCCCATATATCGTTAGCACCAGTAGTTGCAGACCCAGAATTAGTCCAAGAAGCAGCTCATATACTTATTGATTACAATAGATTTACATATAACAATAAACCAATTATTGCAGCAGAAACGGGAATTGAAACTGGCTCTGTACGATTGATCAAGAGGTATATGCGAGGTAAACCATTGCCATTTAAACCTGAAGAATGGCCAGATATAGTAGAACAGGCATTGGGTATATTAAATGATAATCAATGGACACCAGCAGGGACAATTATAGTGGGACTCCCAGATGAAAATGAAGATGATGCGCTTAAGAATCTTGAACTTTTGGACAGAATTTTCAATTCAAAATTATTTTTAATACCACTACTATTCATTAATTTACAGGATTGCATTTTAAATAAGGAGAAGAGGGCAATTTTTGAAAATTTATCAGAAACACAATTAGAAGTGTTTTTGAGATCATGGGAACACAATATACATATATACAAGAAAGATTGGCTATCGCCACAAGATAAAAGTCCACTTGAAAATTTTGCTACAAAAATTACAACCAAATTTGTATTTAGCGGTGGATACATGTTCTACTATGGTTGGCACAATGACCCAATTTTCAATATGCGGAAAGAATTAATGAAAGAAGCAGTTGGCTTGAAACCAATTAACATTATAAAAACAAACATAAGAAGAATAAAGTCGAATTTAAGATAATAAAGCGTACCTAACTACTATCAATATCAATTTTTTTATTTTTTTATTATTATTATATTCTGATTTTTCACTTTATCTGAAATAATTAAATATCTTATTAAAAAGGATTAAACGAAGTATTATCTTCATTTTTAAGATTTTTTAGTTTTTAAGTATACACCAGACTTCTTTAAAATTCTAATTTTATGTTTGAAAATTAGTTTATTTTCTATAA
The DNA here is from genome assembly GCA_005191425.1 of Candidatus Helarchaeota ASGARD archaeon Hel_GB_B. Classification (GTDB taxonomy): domain Archaea; phylum Asgardarchaeota; class Lokiarchaeia; order Helarchaeales; family HEL-GB-B; genus HEL-GB-B. Next base: position 2,951 of record SUPR01000149.1, on the reverse strand, counting down.
AAATGTGAAATTTCGTTTCCCGACAAAAATACTTTTGAATTTAAGAAAAATATTAAGGAATAGGACAAACAATGAAAAATAAAATATTGACATCAATTCAGGGTTTAGGGCCAAAAATTTCAGAAAAACTCATTAATTATTTTGTAGATGAAGAGACAGTCATAAAAGCAATTGAAGAAGCCAGAATTAGTGAAATAGCATCAATTAAAGGAATAGGACGTAAACTTGCATTAAAAATAATTCAAGAGTTTCACTCAGGGATGAATGGAATTTTCTCAAATGAAATACTAAAAACAGAAGAAGTTATTAAAATTTATGAACAGATATCAGAGATTATTCAATCATATGCTCAGACTCAATTCATTAAAGATAAATTTTCACTCCTTTTTCCGCTTCCCGCTTCCAAGATTAATATAATAAAAGATAGAATATCTTACTATAAAAAAAATATTATAGAGCTTGAAAAGATTAGTTCTGAAATATTACAAAAATTACGCTTAATGCTTAAAAAAATTAAACCATTAAAACCATTAGATGTAAAAAACCGATTAAATATACATAGAATTATTATTACGGATATAAAAGAGGAATATGACAAATTAATAGAAAGAGATATTGAAAAATACTGCAAAATTTTATTACTAAAATCTTTTGATGATAAGGAATTAGATTTTTTCAATTCATTTGACCTCGTAATATTTATTACAAATACTAAAATAGACCAGAAGTTTTTAAATAGAATAGAAAACCCTATAATACTTGATAACTCATGGTCTATTTCAAATATAATTCCAGAAGTCATGATTAGTAATTTTATTGGGCCAAATTATGAAATCATCCAGACAGCTTATAAATTAATAAAAATCCTAAATCATTTAATAAAGAAGTCCGATCTTTTTTCTTTCGATTTTCAGGATTTAAATATTGACGAAATGGACAAATTAATTTTTTATATAAAATTATTAGACAAAAACGGATCAATATTGCCAGGAAATAGCTTAGAATTTGATAAATATAAACAAATTATTGATAATTTTGACGGGATTATTGCAGATCAAGAGATTTGGATAAATGAATCCATTGAAAAAGAAATTAAAAGTTCTAAAACAACTATTGAAGGCAATCAAATTTTTAATTTGTTAAAATCACTTGATGATTCAAATGCAATTTCATTTAATAATTTAATGGAAATAATACCACTTAATTTATCATCAATAATTGAAAAAACTCTAACTAAAGGTAGAGAGCAATTAATTGACAAATTACAATTAGATGATTTAGAAAGTTCATTTGTATTTGATATATTTCCGAATGATATAAGTTTTCCAATCGAAGCAGATAATTATGCAGTACAGAAATTAAAAAATCAATTGATAAAAAAGAAAATTTTTTATGAATTCCAATTTCTTTCAAATATAGCAAAAAATCTCAGCAATTTGCAATCTATTTCTTCTAAAATGGTAAAAATTTTATTTAAATTGGACGAACTGTTAGCGGTTAAGTATTTTAAGGACGAATATAATTTAAAATATCCAAATTTTTATACAAATTTTCGGGGTATTAGTTTTAAGGACGCTCACAATATTTTTTTATTAAAAGAGGGAATTGAATCTGTTCCAATTACCTACCAATTAGGAAATATTCCATCCATTTTCGATTGTGATTTAAATGAAGATATTATAATATTAACGGGAGCAAATTCAGGAGGAAAAACTACACTTCTACAAACAATTATACAAATTGTTATTTTATCACAAATGGGTTTTCCTGTTCCTGCAGAAGTAAATATTGGCCCATTTGATGAAATCTATTATTTTGCAAAGTCACAAGGTATTGTTTCATCTGGAGCATTTGAAACGAGTTTGAAGCAATTTGCAGATGCCATAATTTCACCTAAAAGCAAACTAGTCTTGATGGACGAGCTTGAAGCTATAACTGAGCCTGGGGCTGCCGCAAAAGTCGTTGGAAGTATTTTAGAGTTATTCTGGGAAAAAAGGAGCACTTCGTGTATTTTAGTCTCCCATTTAGCCGAGCAGATACTTAAAGTAATAAATATACCTTTTAGGATTGATGGGATTGAGGCAAATGGGATTGACAATGGACAATTGATGGTAGATAGGAATCCTAAATTTAACTATTTCGCTAAATCAATGCCATTTTTTATTATTCAAAAATTATATCTTTCAACTACTGACCCTAAAAAGCAGAAAATATATTCTAAAATGATGCAGTATTTCGATGACAACGATAATAACCTTAAGTTAAAACAGAATTAAAATTCGTATCAGCCTAAAATATATGAAATACTAAAACTACCTAGAAAATAGATAACTGAATAATACAAGTATAATAAAATTAGGAGAATAATACCAGCAATTAAACTTATTAAACCTATTATATTAATAGAAATATATTTTTTTTCTATAGATAAAAATGAACTTAATTGTAATGTTAAACCGTAAATACTCCAAATTCCCAATAAAATAAAACTGATAATAAGAAAATATCCATTTTTTACCGTAAAAACACTTAGACTTATTATCATTTCCATTACATGATTTATCGAGCCAGAATTTGTCATCGTCTCAAATAAATAATATAGATATGTTGGATACCAAATTAACTGAAAATAAATAAAACAAATTATTACACCAATAATTACCGGAATGGACAGATATTCTAAATTTTTCAACTGCCATTTTTTTTCAGACTCAATATTATAAGTTACTTGGAGATAATATTTTGAGCTAAAATAGAAAGTTTTTCGTATAATATATAACCCCATTATTGTTATTGGAATAATGGAAACATAAACTGCTATTTTAATTATATTTATAATAGATATTGATTCATAATAGCCGGAATTTGGTGTAAAATAAGCATCTAAATATGGACTTATTGAGAGAAATAATGAATTAATAAAGAAATATAAAATTATTATTGATATGATT
>SUPR01000148.1 GCA_005191425.1 Candidatus Helarchaeota ASGARD archaeon Hel_GB_B | reverse complement strand
AAAATTTAAATTTGTGATAAAAAAAGATTTCTATTGGAAATGAATTTTTCCTAAAAATTTGTTATGTGTTTATTTTTTTATTTTAATATTTTTTAATTTTATAATAGTTTTACATTATCTTTTTAAAATTTAAGCAATTATCTTTAAGATAAACTTGAAAGAATTCAAAATTTCATCTATCAGAGATATTGAAGTTTGTATTCGATAAATATACATGATAATTGATTTCTTAAAAATTGCATTTAATATTTTTTATTTTTTAAAATTGTATTTTTCATAACTCAATCATAAAGAATTAAGAATTTATTTGATACACTTTAAGAGATTATATATTTAATATTTATAGCACCCAAGTAATCTTTTTTTTCAAAAATTATCATCGGTAAAAAAATCAATTAAATAGTTAAAATTGTGTTAAAATTTAAAAATAATGAATTGATCACAATATTACAATTAAGTAAATACTATTTAATTAATGAATTAATTGATTGATCAAATTTTTTAATAAATTAATGAAAAAATCTTATTAAATATAAAATTTTTGTGAAAATTATGACAATAAGTGATGCTCAAAGGGAGCAATTGAGCTATTATGTTTGTGGGAAAATCTCTGAAAAAAATCTTGACGAATATGTTAGAAAGAATTTTCTTCAAATACAAGAGATTAAAGAGATAAGAAGGGATGTAGTCGAAAATTTACAATATGCAGAATATTATGCCGGTAAAGGTCTTGTAAATTTATTAATCAAGCCAATCGAAGATATTGAAAAACTTCTTAAACGCATTAACTTATTTATTCCGCCTACCTTGAAAAATAACATAATAAAAATTGGACTTATTAACGGAATCCCTATGGAATATAAATATCTCTCTATGGCACTTAATGCAAACGACAATATTGGAATACAACAGCACTGGAAATTCTTTAGTAATTATATATTAATGTTGGACTCGTATTTTGGAAATAATGCCCTATCAAAAGGAGAAATGATGGTCTTAGAACGCTGGAAAGGAGAATATTTTAAATTGAAAAATTTTTTTGAAAATAGAAAATAAATGAATTCAATGGATTTTTTATATTTTTCCGTAAAATAAATATAGAAATAAAATAACTCAATGGATATTAAGTGAATATAATAAAATTCATGTATTAAAATATGAAATATAATATTTAATAACGAATTCATTTATTATTTCTAAATATGGGTTAAATCGTAGAATTTCAAAATGAAATTATATGTTTGAATGTGGATTATCGGGAAGTCAATACATAGTAAGTTCAAAAGAATGTAACTTTCCTTATATTTCTTTGAGAAATAGAGAGAGATTTTTTTTAGTTTTAAAATTAAAAATTAATTTTAGACACATTATTTGGCTATATAAATCCACCACCTACAGGAGGAAAGACTGCGATAGTTTTACAATCTGCGGGGATTTGATAGGTATTAATTTCATGTTTTAGGACAATATGACCATCAATAATAAACCGCATATAAGGTTTAATTTGCTGGTTTTTTTTATCAAAGACTGCATTATAGAAGGATTGACCATTGGGTAAGTTATCCCGGACAAATTTTAGAAATTGAACTATAGTTATTCCTGGAGAGATTTCAATTATTTTAGTTTTAAACCCTAAAATATTTCTTAAGTTTGCAAAAACCGAAAATTCTATTTTAATTTTATTATTGGTCATTTTATCGTCCGTTTTTTAAAGTTTAGAAATAATTAGGGATCAAAAATACATTTTATAAGGTCTCCACTATAAAGACATTCATTGCAGCCGGGGGAATTGCCATAGCAATCAGATTCATTAGAATTTGTATAGAAACAATTTGCTGTAGAGTAAGGGCAGTCTCCGCACCATGGAATTTTTTCAGAGAAATGATCATTATGTAATCTATCGCGAAATTCTTTATATTGAGGTGATTGCCAGATATCAGCCAAATCTTGATTGTTAATATTTCCAAATGATTTTACTCGTTCTTCTCGCATGTGGCCATTAACATAAGTAATAGAATGGTGCATAAAATTAAAGCAAGGAATTACATCGCCGTGGACATTAATAATAGCAGCGCTTCGTTTAACATAGGGGCAGGTGCGAGAGAAGAAGCTAGGAAATAAAGGAGGTAATTCTAAATAAATATTAGATTGATGTGCTATTTTTTGAGCTTGAGAAAAAATTTTTGTGACATCTTGGAAGATTTCAAATTTTTTAGAAACTTGAATGATTTTATCGAAATTTATGCTAAGACCCGATGAAAAGCTTTTATCGCGGAATGATTGCAATAGAAATAAGAGGTAATTTCCAAGAATTTTTCGTTCTTCGCTAAATTCACCATAAGCAGGTTTTAATGCTAAATTAATAATACTTTTTTTCTGAGCATTCCAGCTCTCTTCAACAAATTTTTTGCCCATAGACCAAACTTCAGAGGATGTAGTCGAATAAAGAGTTTCGGAGATCATTTCTGGAGTATGGGGCAATATGTGGGTAATATAAAGGGATTTAATAGGTATTTTAGAGCAAAAAGATACAAGATCGGGAAGGTCGTATAAAGTTGATTTCATAATAACAGATTCAATAGCCAAGTTTGAAAATTTACCTTGTTGAAATTGTTTACCTAAGTATTTAAGATTATCAAAAAGATATTCACCAGCCTCGGGTCTAATATGTTTTAATTTTGCCAGAAATGGGGTTTCTAATGAGACGATTATACGGTCTAATTTTTTTTGACCAGCTTGTAAAATTTTATCCGTGATTTCTGGCGTCAACAAGCTGCCATTAGTACTAAATTCAATTTTCCCATTATCAGGTAAATATTTTGCAGCAATTTCAATAAATTTAAGAAAATGTGGGTGAGTAAGGACTTCACCGATACCCATAAAAATAACACGGTATAATTTAGAAAAATGTTGACTGGCCAAACTTTCAAAGAGGTCTAGCGGAAAATTAGTAATTTTTTCATTCCAAGACCTGCGAATACACATTTTACAGTGAAAATTGCAATGTGTAGTTGGCTCAATTTGTAGAATTTTCGGAAATGTTTTCATTATAATAAAATCCTCTCTATGACTAAAAAGAATTAAAATATTGAAAAATAAAAAAAATAAAAAACAGGATTTATTATTTTAAATTAATAGTTTGAAGTCATCAATACCTAATTCCTTAATTTTATTAGGTGTTGGAATGCCATGTTCATCCCATCCGCGAAGTTTATAATATTCACCGAGCATTTTATCAAGTTCGCATATTTCTCCCTTGGAAGGTCCATCTGGGAGAGGGTCTTTTAAAATACGTTCAGGAAGAGTATCTTGGTCTTTAATCCCTAATTTCTCCATTATTAAGCGTTGAGTATTATATATTCGTTCACCAATAGTTAAAATATCTTGGTCTGTAAGTTCCCAACCTGTTACAGCAGAAAGTAAGTTTGCAAAATCTTCAGCACCTAAAGCGAATGTGGTAAACAAACAATTAACAACAGAATTAACAGTTGCAGTAAAATCTTGGAAAATTTTATCCCAAGTAGGTTTACTACTATAGTCTAGGCGATCAATTTCTTCAGGAAGTCCAATTACTTCTGGAGATACAGTATATCCAGTGACATGACATCCACCTCTATTTGCAGTTGCATAATTTAGTCCAATACCTTTAATTCCACGAGGGTCATAAGCAGGCATTTCGAGACCTTTAACAGACATACTAAGTTCAGGGTGTCCATACATTTCAGCTAATTTTCGAGAGCCTTCAAGTAGTTTTAATCCGAACCCTTTTTGTTCGCCCATTAATCGGACGCATTCTACTAGAGCTTCTCCATTACCAAATTTTAAATCAATATTTTCATAATCTTCCTTTGGAATATATCCTTTTTCAGCTAATTCCATAGCACATGCAATAGTACTTCCAGTGGTAATAGTATCAAGACCATATTTATCGCATAAATGGTTAGCCATGATAACTGCACCCATATCATGAACCCCACAAGAGTTTCCCAATGCCCAAATAGATTCATATTCAGGGCCTTCAGTACGATCAATAGCAAATGGACCATCTTTAACATAAGATATTCGTCCACAACCTATAGCACATCCCCAGCAAGGATTCTTTTTAATTAGATATTTTTCAGTTAGAGTTTCCCCAGAGATTTTTTCTGCTTCCTCAGAATAGGCACTCTGCCAGTTATGTAATGGCAATGATCCGATATTATTAATAATATTAACTAAAACTGCAGTCCCATAAGTTGGAAGACCTTCACCTGTGACTCCATTATCTTTTAATTTAGTCAGTGCAATCTTGGAATATTCTTTAAATTTTTCAGGCTGAGCAATTTCAACTTTTTGATTACCTCCCACGACAATAGCCTTTAGATTTTTAGACCCCATTACAGCACCGACTCCGGTCCTACCTGCTGCTCGGTGGAAATCATTTACAATAGCAGAATTGGGTTTCCCATTTTCACCATTAGAACCAATACAAGCTATAGATATTTCAAACCCCTCATTGTTATGTCGTTTAAACAAAATATCAGTAGTTTCATGGACATCTTTTCCCCATAAATCGCTTGCGTCGTGAAATTCAACTTTACCATTAAATAAAGTTAGATAGACTGGTTTATCAGCTTTTCCATTAAGAACGATCCCATCAAACCCAGCTGATTTAAGATAGGCACCCCATTTACCACCGGAATTGGCAGAACCAATTGACCCAGTTAATGGAGATTTAAGAGCCATAATATGATGACGCCCACCTGATGGAAACCCAGCTACGCCAGTACCTGGCCCCACTGCAAAGACCAAAACATTTTTTGGGTCTAAGGCGTCCATTTTGGCTAAATTAATTCCTTCAGAAACATATTTTTTAACTGTATCCCATATAATGGCTGTTCCAATGCCCATACCGCCTAAATATAACTTGAAATTTTCTTCATAATTTTGTTTTATTTCAATTTGTCGAGAAGATAAATCTACTCGTACAAACCGATTCATAATTCCATTACCCATAATATCACCAAAAAAAGTGTAAAAGTAATATAAAAAAACGACCATTAAATTTAAGTCTATCGATATGTATAGTCAATTATATCGAGGAAAGGGGGTTAGATATAATAATATCGTCCTCAAATTTGACTGATTAAATCCATTCGTTAGAGAATTAATTTTAGTTTGCTTTTTATATTTTTTTCTTAAAATTTGTATAGAAAATAATAGGTTTCCATATTACCAATGTAATGATAAAGAATTTTTGTGGAAAAAATGAAAATAAAAAAAATAATATTAATCTATCCAGGAAAACCATTTATTTCAGTTAATGCACCTCCTTTAGGTTTGTTATGTTTAGCAGGAGGTATTATAAACAAAAATTATAGTGTAAGAATAATAGACCGTTCTATAAATAAAAATGATGAGTTATTAGGTGATGCCGATTTAATTGGAATTTCTGTAATGGGACAAATTTCCGAAGTAAAAAAGATATGTAGAAAAGTCAGAAAAAAATCGGTAGCACCAATTATTTTAGGTGGATGTTTACCCAGTTTAGACCCAGAATTTTTTTTAAAGGAAATTCCAGAGATTAATTATATAATTAGACATGAAGGTGATTTTGCTTTTTCTAAATTAATAGATTATTTAAACGGAAAAAGAAGTATTGAAGAGATTGAAAACCTTTGTTATTTAGATTCAGGAAAAATTATTAATAATCCAACGAAAATAGTAGAAAATTTAGATTTACTGCCCATGCCCGCGTTTAAACTTGCTAATTTAGACGCATATATAGAAATGAACAAGAAATTTTTAAAAATGACTAAGAGGAACCCACCATTAATATTTCCATTAGAAATTTCAAGAAGTTGCCCATATCAATGTAAGTTTTGTACGGCACGATTGATATTAGGTGATAAATGGCGAACGAAATCACCAGAACGAGCAATACTAGAATTGAAAGAGTTATTTAAAATATATCCATCCGATAAATATAATTTATTAATTTCCTATGTGGATAATAATTTTATATCGTCCAGAAAATGGATAAATTCTTTTTTTGAGTTAGTTAAAAGTGAGGATTTAAAATTTAAATGGTCATGTTCATCGAGAGTAACAGACATTTCAAGAGAAGTGTTAGGTAAATTAAAGGATATAGGACTGCAAGGTATATTAATGGGTGGAGAAAGTGGTTCATCAGAAGGACTAAAAAATATAAATAAAAAAATTGAGCTAACTGATTTAGAAAAAGCTGTAAAAATATGTAATGAATTAAATATTAATGCGGTATTAACATATATGATTGGGTTTCCATGGGAATCAAAAGATTTAATGAAAAAAACTCTTGAAAGTGCACTCAATGCTTTTGAAACAAATCCAAAAAGAATGGCAATAAGATTGTATAAATTTGCACCACAATATACTACGGATTTGTGGGAAGAATTGGTCTCAAAAGGTCTGCTAGACCAGAAAAAAAAGTTTTTTGAAAATTTTTGGATAAATTCCGGACTTGTATATAAACACCCCAAAATTTCAGCCTCAGAAATTGATTTATTAGTGGCGTGGTTCTTTTTAAAATATATTTTTTTAATAATAAAAAGTGGAATTAAAATATACAGAGATAATCCAATCTATAATCTTGATGATATAGAAAAAAGAATAAATTCAAT
>SUPR01000015.1 GCA_005191425.1 Candidatus Helarchaeota ASGARD archaeon Hel_GB_B | reverse complement strand
AAATTTGAAAAAGATTTAGAAACATTGAAATAGTGAAAAATATATATTCAACAAAAAATAATCAGCTTAATCTTCTTTCTCTAAAATTTCTGAAATCTTTTTTTCAAAAGAAGTATATTCTTCTGTTTCTAAATCACTCAATTTGTCTTTACTCGAAACATACACCACATAACTATCAATTGAAACCAGTTTTATATAAATCGATTTATCCACTAACTTCATAAAAAAATTTCTTATCCCACTTATCCGTGAACTAAACAAACTATTGATCAATCTCGCTATAATATCATAATATTCTTTACCTAATATGTTAACTAATATTATTCCTGTAAATGAAATAATAGCGAGTCCTAATATCTCTTCTTTTTCTTCTTTAAATTTCTCGAGCACTTTTTTTATTATTTTGATCTTTTTCTTTTCAATATATTTTACTTCTCCTTTAATGACCTCGTCGACTATCTCATTGAAGAATTTATAATGGTCGAGTGATAGAGACGGATTATTCCACTCTTTTTCAGTAAAATTCTCCATGAACAATGACTCAATTGTCTTAATTTTAAATTCTAAATCCAATGGAGAGCATAAATTACTAGTTATAGCAGTAAATATTATGTTTTTAGACTCCATAAAAGCGAACCGTAGGTTCTGCATATCAATCATCCGTATATCACTATGCCCGACCATAGCCTCACGTGCAAACTTTATCATCGCATTTAAGAACCCAATCAAAAGAAAAGGGTCTGCATTAAATCCTGGATAGGTTCGGTGTATAAATGGCCTACCACTTCTTTTTTCGAAAATTAAAAATCCCTTGATAAGCTCTTCATTATTAGACGTCATTGATGGTTCTCCCTTAATCCCTCCATTTTTTTACTCCTTTTAAGTAAAAATTCTGCTAATACTTTAAATGATTTCTCAACATTTCTACCAGTTTTTGCTGAAGTTTCACTATACACTGCTGAATGAATTTGTCTTGCAAAACCATACCCTTCATCTCTAGAAATTATTCTCGGTAAATCTATTTTATTTCCCAAAACTGTAATGATAGTCCCGGGTTGAGTTTTACTTAAAGCATCGGATACCCAGTGCGATAATGAATAAAACGACGACGGATTAGTTACATCGAAAACTAAGATAATACCTTCTGCTGCACGATAATATAAATGACGATAACTGGCTGCCCTCGCCTGCCCTGCGATATCCCAAATAACTAATTTTACTGCTTTTTCATCTTTTTCTTCTTCATCAAAGGCTTTTACTATTTTCGTCAAAAAGTTTACTCCAATTGTACTTTTATATTGCGGGTCAAAAGTATTGTCTACAAATCGAATTAATAAACTAGTCTTACCAACTCCCGGGTCTCCTAAGAGTAATATTTTGTAGATATATTTTACGATTTCATCAGAAGTCATAATTTCTCCACATTTTTTTACATTAAAAATTTAATCTAATTTTAATATACAATACTGATCTCCAATATTATCACTATGTTTTTTATATTTTTAATATTTATTTACTAAAAAAATTAGGGATTTAGTATATCAAGAAAATATTTAGAATTAATCATTTTTTTTTAATTTCATTCAATTCTCCCATATTTATACATGTTTAGGACTTTTAATTGAATAATATCCTATTAAATTATTTCAAAATTTTATTTGTACATCATGTACTTGTCCATATTTTCTTTTATTATTAAATATTCACGGTAGATTATTCTTATAATTATTAAAATAACTTTATTAAATAGACCGGTTAAATAATAAAATAGGTATTAATTTTTGATATTTATATTAAACAAATAGGAAGGAAATTATATGAAAACAGTTATCATAAAAGAAATTTTCGCGCTTTTGGGATTGATTGGGTTTATTATTTTATTAGTAATGTCATTTGGTATAATTCCAGCCTTGGGAAATTTCTTAAACCCCTTTGGAGTGTGGACTGTCCCTTCAAACGCTGAATATCCTACATCAATGGTAATTCGTGATTCGAGGTTAACTGGTATGGTTCATGTAAATATAGATAAATATGGTATTCCCCATATTTATGCTCAGACTGATAAAGATTTGTTATTTGCACTAGGATATCTTCATGCCAGGAACCGTTTGTTTGAAATGGACATGTTTAGGAGGTATGCAGGTGGTAAATTATCAGAACTTTTGGGTTCGGACTATATTAATGTTGATAAATATATGTTGACAATTGGGTTTAATAGGAGGGCACAAAAAGAGTTAAATTATTTAAAAATCAATGAAACATATTACTATAACTTAATTCAAAGTTATTGCAATGGAATTAATTTATATATATCCCAAAATAGCCCAACAAATTTACCTCTAGAATATTATTTAATTTCTGCAGCTCCTCAACCTTGGAGACCAATTGATGTAGTCCTTGCAAAATATCTACAAGCATGGGGGCTTACTGCCACGAGGTATGATTTGGATTTTACATTATTACATGAAAAGCTACCAAAATCGGTGTTCAATGAGTTATACCCAAATTGGACGACCGGGCTACCATTTGAGGAACCAATTATTCCTGATGGTAGTAAAGGATTTATAGAAAACCATAATACCATATTTACTCAAGCGATATTAAATCTTTTGGACTATATGGAAGCGATTCCTCCAATATTCAAAAGTTTAGGGGAAAATGGTATTGGTAGTAATAATTGGGCTGTTAACGGCTCTAAAACTTCAACAGGTAATCCTCTACTTGCTGGAGACCCCCACCTTGGGCATCAAATACCGTCTGTTTGGTATGAAGTCCATTTAATTAGTGGTGAAGGGTATAATACTACTGGAGTTACATTTCCCGGGATACCATATATTATAATTGGCCACAATGACCATATCGCCTGGTCACTTACAAATGTCGGTGGTGATAGCGCTGTAGATTGGTATAATGAGACTTCAAATGGGACTCATTATTATTATAATGGTAAATGGCAAAAATTTAGTGAATATCATGAAATAATAAATGTCAAAAGCGGTAGTCCTATTTCATTCACTGTAAGAGAGACTGTGCACGGGCCTGTAATGACTGACCTTATATCTCACAAGTATATCAATGAAAATCCGGGAGTATGCCTTACAATGAAGTGGTCTGGGACACATACACCTTTAGATGGGACTTATAATATAATAAAAGCAATTTATGGTATAAATAAAGCAAAAAATTGGACTGAATTTAATGAAAGTCTAAAATACTGGGATTCACCACCTCAAAATTTTGTATATGCCGATGACCAAGGTAATATCGCTATGACTGTGGCAGGTGCACATCCCATCAGAAAGCAAGGTGTTTTAGGAACACCAAATGGGACATTAACGGGTAGATTCGTCCAGCCAGGCAATGGAACTGGCGAAGAATGGGCAGGTTTTATACCATATGGTAAAATACCCCAATCCTTCAATCCAAAACAGTGTTATTTGGTATCAGCAAACCAAAGGTCAATAAACGAAAGTTATCAATATTATTTAGGGACTAATTCATGGGATCCGGGATATAGGGCTAGAGAAATCAATAGAGTCTTACGAAGCAAAAATGATTTTACTATGGACGACTTTAAGAAATTACAATCAGACAATTATGATTATTCAGCAAGCCAGTTTGTCCCTATATTAATAAAAGTATGGAACTATTCTATTTCAAAAGGAGACACATATTCTGCAGATATTCAAGTCGCAATGAGTAAGATCTATCAATGGAATAAATCCGATAATAGGTTTATCATGGACAGGTATTTAATTGCACCCACAATCTACTGGAAATGGATAGAATTATATCAACAAAATACTTGGAGTGATGAATTCACAAATTGGGGCGCTGTTGGACTAAAATTCCCTGCAATTTCTATATTAGAAAACATTACCAAGAACGACCCTAATTCGGTCTGGTTTAATGATACTTCAATACATGGCACTCAAGACAGGAATTATACTATGTTAAAAACATTAAATGAAACTGTTGATTGGTTAAAATCTAATATCGGTTCTAATATAAATAAATGGACATGGGGAAATGTACATAAAATATATTTTGAGCACTTAACTGGTCTAAAAACATTAAACAGAGGGCCATACTCGCATGATGGTAGTAGTTGGACACCTAACAATGCTTATTGTCAATGGGATTCAGATGAAAAAGCATATATTGCCCAATTAGGCCCTAGTTGGAGAATGATCATAGATTTAGGAAATCTAACAACTCAACTTACATCAATTGGTGTTTATCCGGGGGGACAGAATAGTAATCCCGTTTCTAAACATTATGACGACTTATTACAATTGTGGTTGAATTATCAATATCATAATATATATTTCAAATCACAAACTGGCGTTGTAGAAGCCACTATATTATTTACGAGGTGAATAAAATGGACGAACTTGAAAAATTCTTCAAACAAAAAAATAAGTTTTTGATTGGACTCATTATTACTACTGTAACCGGATTTCTATTACAGTTATTTGGATTTATCTGGGAATATGCATGGTTGCTTAATTTAGTAGCCGGATTTTTGGGTGGTTTCTTGGTAAAATCTGGAGGTAAAAGTTTCTTGGTCGGGTTCTTGGGCATTATTTGTTCATGGGGGATTTATTTTATAATATGGGCATTTCAAGGGCCATTTTTAACATTTGCAAATATAATCGCTAGTATTATGGGATTAGGCGATCTAGGTGTTATAATAATTTTTATGGCACTATTAATCGGTGGAATTCTTGGTGGTTTAGGTGGGCTAAATGGTTATTTTGTGTCCATATTTGTCTATGGACAAGAACAATCGAAATAATAATATAGGATTCAAAAATTCTTTTTTCTACATTTTTAATTATCTTTTTTAATTTTTCAATATTATTATTATTTAGACATTATCCATAATTTTAGGTGATATTTAAATGGGTAGTCCTGAATTTACTGAAAAAGAGTTGGAAGAAATAAAATCAATAAAAATTGGAAAATGGGATATAATTTCAGAATACCACCGAATTGATTGGCTTAAAAAAGGTCATAACGAAGAAGAAGCTAAAATTCATGGCATTGTAATAGCTATTGTTGGTTATAGGGCTAGGACAAAAAAAGAAAAACCATTTTACGAAATTCAAAGCAAAAAGGGTGAAAAAGGTGCAACTATACGGGCGCGAAATAAAGAAAAATGGATTACGTCTAAAGAATTTGATAAAATTATTAAAAAAATGGGCGAAAATTATTACAAAAAAATTTTTTCACCGGCAATTAAAAATTTGTATGAAAAAGGTTATACATATTCTGAAGTAAAAAAATTAGTCGGAATTCCTCCCAATATAGGGGCAAAAATTACATTAGATAAGTTTATACAGTTCCTTTAAGTGGTATATCCAAATTTTTACAGTTTTCAGAACAATTTTAATGTGATTTTCAAAGTATATCTTGAATTAAATTCAAAATTTAAAATTTATAAATATTCGTAAACATATCTTTACATGACCTAAAAAAAATGAGTTTGTCTCCAAAAAATGATTATTAATTCAAAAAAAGTAGAGTAAATTTTTTGATAATATATTTAATCATTCCTATAATGAACGTCAAAATTATGAACTTATACAAAAAGCATTAGGTAGAAAAATGGAAATAATTCAGATTCTTTTTGGGATTTACATATTTTCAATAGTTGGTTCTGTATTAGCAACATATTTCTTAGTGAAAATATATATTAAACGATGGAGTAAAATAGATTTCCCAGATAAAATTCAGAGAGAGCAGATAGAAATCCCAATTCCACGTCGAAATTCATTTCTAAAAGGGGAAATCTATAAATTACATGATTTACCTGTCCCTGCCCCGACTGTTATTGTAGCGCATGGATGGGTTTCAAAACATGAGAATTTAGATTGGATTAATATACCCCTTGCTATGGCAGGTTATGCCGTTATAGCATATGACCATTATGGACACGGAATTAACCCGGGAAATATCAAGGACCCAAATATAATTGTTGATATAATTAAAGATTTAAAAGATGTAGTAAAATTTGTGGAAAAGAGGCCAGATTTAGATAATTTTAGAATCGGATTAGTTGGATTTAGTCTTGGCGGGCTTGTAGCACTAACATCTGGATACGAAGACCCTAGAATAAGAGTTGTAATTGCAAATTGTGCTCCAAATGATGCAAAATCTGCGCTGATTAATATGAGCTTGTTTAATAAATTTCTTTTTAAAGTTTTCCTTAAAATGAACTTTAATCCTACAAAAGAACAGCAAAAAATTGTTAGTCCTAAAAATTATCTAACTAAGCCAATTTATCCAGGAAAAAAAATCTTCTTAAGTCATTGTAAAAACGATCCAATAATTCATATTTCTGAATTTGAAAAAAATAGAGAGTTATTACAATTACCAAAAGATCGGTATGTATTATTTGAAAAAGGTGGGCACCATTATTTTGGACAAGAAACTTTAATAACTGCTCAAATAGTGAAATGGATTAAAGAGAATTTAAATTAATATATCCATTCTTTTTTCATAAAAAATTATTTATTCCAACTTTCTAAAAATGAGTATTGAATAAATCAAAATGACTTGTATAAATTGTTAAATTAACAACTTTTTATATTATCAATCGATCTTTTAGCAAAAACGAGAAACTAATAAAAGAATTAAAAATAATGCAAATAATAACTTATATATTGAGAAATATTTTATCAAATTGATTTATATGAGTAAATATAATAAAAAATTAAATTAACTATATATACCATTAAAAACTTATAAAATCCCTTTTTTAATAGTAATGAATATTGAATAAATTTAAATTAAAAATTTAAGGTATGAAAAGAATTAATATACAATCTGATTAAAATAATTTAAAAAGGAACGATAAAATGATAGGTAATTTTTCTTTTGTTTTGCACACACATTTACCGTATGTTTTAAATCATGGGATATGGCCTCACGGTATGGACTGGTTAAACGAAGCAGCAGCTGAGTGTTATATTCCAATAATAAATATCTTATATAGATTAAAGGATGAAGGATATGTACCTCATTTAACAATTGGTATTACTCCTGTATTGACCGAGCAGTTAGCATCAAAAGTTTTTCAAGAGAGTTTTATCACATATTTAAACAATAAAATAGATGCAGCTCAGAATGATTATAAATTATTTAACTCATTAGGCAATGATCACCGCTCGAATTTAGCGAAAATGTGGGAAAATTTTTATTCAAACATTTTAAATGATTTTGACAACAAATTTAATAGAAACCTAGTAGGAGCATTTAAAAGCCTTCAAGATGAAAACATTATTGAAATAATTACTTGTGCAGCAACGCATGGATATCTTCCACTTATTGGAGATGATGAATGTGTCCAAGCTCAGATTAAAATGGGGATAAAAAATTATAAAAAGCATTATGGAAGAGATCCAATTGGTATTTGGTTGCCTGAATGTGCATATCGCCCAGCATATAAATGGGAACGCCCTGTACGAAGTGAAGTCCCCCCAATTGACCGGAAAGGTATTGAGGAGATATTATCTGAAAATGGACTTCGCTATTTTATCATAGACACGCATTTATTAAAAGGTGGAGAGGCTGTAGGTGTTTATGCTATGCGTTTTAAGGCATTAGAAAAACTATGGGAAATATTTAAAGAGCAATATACACCAGACCCAATTGACATTAATAAAACACCTTATACTACCTATATTCTTCACCCTAAAGAAGAAATGGAACCTGTCACTGTATTTACGAGAGATCCAAGAACCTCAATACAATTATGGAGTGCCGAACATGGTTATCCTGGGGATGGTTGGTATTTGGAATTTCATAAGAAACATTATCCTGGCGGTCTTAGATATTGGAGAGTAACGAGTGCAAAATCATCATTGGGGGACAAATTTGAGTATTACCCGGACAAAGTAGATGACAGAATTAAGGAAAATGCAGGTCATTTTAAATCCTTAATAAATGAACTTTTAAGAGGTCATTTTGAGAAGTCTCCAAATGTACCCGGGATAGTTGTGGCACCTTATGACAGTGAGCTTTTTGGTCATTGGTGGTGGGAAGGCCCTAGATTTTTATATTATGTCCTGAAATGGACGCAAGAAGATCCAGAAATCGAGTTGACCACTTGCGGGCGATTTATGGAAAAATATCCTGCCAGTACCATCATAAAAATTCCTGAAGGGAGCTGGGGAGAAGGTCAAGGGCATTGGATATGGCTTAATGAATGGACTGAATGGACTTGGGAAAAAATCTATGAATGTGAAGATAAAATGATAGAACTAGTAAAAAAATACCATAAAAATGAAGACGAAAATGTTAAAAAAATATTAAAACAATTAGGAAGAGAATTATTCCTTCTAGAATCTTCTGATTGGCAATTTTTGATTTCCACATGGTCTGCAAGAGATTATGCTGAAAATAGAGTTGCAGAACATTATTCTAGATTTAAACGCTTGGCAAAAATGGTCGAAACTTATTGCTCTCAAGAACAAGTTTACGAAGGCGATTGGAACTATCTTGGTCTATTGGAGAAAGAAGATAGATTATTTGAAGAAATTGATATTGAATTTTGGATAAATAAATAATGAAAAGGAAAAAATTTTAATGAACAATGTTTATGTAATGAAATTTGGCGGAAGTTGTTTAACTTCTCCTAATTCCATAAATACTGTAATCAAAATAATTGATCAATATCAAGATAACGAGTTAATTTTAGTATTATCTGCAATGTCTGGAATGACTGATTTATTAATTAAAATTGCAAAAATGGCTGACCAAAAAACGGAATATCATGACTTAATTAGGAAAATAAAGGCTGAACATATTAAGTTAATTGAACTAATTACAAATCCTATTTATTTAGAAATGGCTGAAAATTATTTGAACAGTCAAATTAACAGCCTCGAGGAAATGCTCAATGAAATCGAAATTTTTGGGTTAACGCCTTATAAATTAGATTTTGTTATGTCAAAGGGAGAAAAATTATCCACATATATATTATATTGTTTTTTACAAACTAAAGGTTATAAAACAAAATTTCTATCCGCTGATAAATTAATTTTTACAGATAATGTTTATCAGAATGCATTACCAATAATGGACGCAACCAGAAATTTGGTCAATGATAAAATTAAACTAGATGGCACTATTTATTGTATAACTGGATTTATTGGCCGAAATATTGAAGGTCATACGACTACTTTAGGTAGAGGTGGAAGTGATTTTACTGCAACGATAATTTCCAATTGTTTACATAATCCCCCAAAGGTCAAATCGAAGGTAATTCTATGGAAAGATGTACCTGGACTATTAACTGCGCATCCAAATATTGTTTCAAACGCACGATTAGTAAAGAGGCTGTCTTATAATGAGGCAAAAGAACTAGCATATTTTGGAAGTAAAATTCTACACCCCAAATGTATTATCCCAATCCAAGAAAAGAACATTCAGCTGGAAATCAAAAATTTTAAAGACCCATCAAGTTCGGAATGGACTGTTATAGGTAATGAGGCATTAAAAAGCGAAATTACTGGTATATCTATAATCCCAAAAGTCTGTATGGTCACGGCATTAAGTACTGGTACTGTCCAAATTCCAGGTGTCCTTGCAAAATTATTTGCATTGATGGGTAAAAATTCTATAAATGTAATGATGGTAAGCCAATCTTCATCGGAAATAAATACGACATTCACCGTCTCAGAGGGGGATGGAATAAAAGCAAAAAAGGTGATTGAGGAATCTGAATTTTTTAAGAAATGGTTTAAAGTGTCTGTCCAAGAGGTAGGAATGATAGCAATAATTGGACTGAACTTGTCTAAACCAAAGATTATTGGTCGTATTTTTAATGCTTTAGGAGAAAAAGAAATTCCTGTTTTAGCTATTGCGCAAGGAAGTTATGGACTAAATATATCTATATTAATTCCTTCAAAAGATTTGAATGATGCTGTCTATTTAATACACAAAGAATTCATTTCATAATTTTAAAAAATGGATTTCCAATAAATGTCCAGTATAATTCACCAACAGGTGCATTTTTCTCTTTAGCTGCTCTAATTGAATTGGCAAGTGATCTTGATATATTTTCGCTGTTATTTAAAGATTGATATAAATTTAAGTAAAAATTAGTCTTGTCAATAGATTTTTGACCGGAAAAAGAGTATATAAGTCCAGAAGAACCTGAAATCATTAAATTTCTATAAAAAATATAAATATAGTCAGTATCTAAATTTATATCACTCTCAAAAGTAAATTCAGTATTTGCTATTATAATTATTGGATTTTGTTTGAATAAATATTTTGAATGGTCAAGTGGTGTAATATATTCATGTCTAAATAATTTCAATTTTGAATTAAATGGGCTATTTAAATTTAAAATTAAATTACCTAAATAATGTAAAATAATGAAACTCTTTCTTTTTATTGTTTCTGTATAATTATTTAATGTAAGGTCTAAATACTGCAAAGAATCATATTTAAAATTACTAAATTTAGATTTTATGGCAGCAACCTCATTATCTGCATTTGTTATTTCTAGGTCTGTTCCATGGTCCGCATCTATCATGAAGAAAATCGTGGGCTTTTTACTTCCAACCTTGTTAATATCTATTCTCAACCATTCAATAGAATAATGTCGAGAAATGTCTGTTAGAGAAAATAAATAGTTTCCTTTTAATTTCATAAGTTCCCATGGTAATTGAAATAAAAATTTGTGCGGAATAATTGTAATACTTTTATATTTTTTTTGTAATATATTTTCAATGACCATATTTGGAAGAAGTTCTGATAAACTTTCTGAGAAATACTCTAATATTGTATTTAATTCCTCATATTTGTTTTGCTTTTTGAACCTATCAAATTCAATTTGTTTTTTAATTAATTCATTAATTTTGTGAAGCTCTATATATTTAAATTTATAATCTATAGTTTTTTCTTTTGGGTCGATAATAAAAGTAACAATTTTTTCGTCTAAGGGAAGATAAAATATATACAAAATTGCCCAATTTTCAGTTATATTTGATTCGAAAAATTTATCGATAATTCTTGATGGGTTAGATGGGAATGAGTTTATTCCATCTGGAGATTTTTCCCAAATTTTGTCCATAATAGACAAATAATCCTTGATCAAATTATCCCTATTTTTTAGATTTTTTTCAATTTCCTTATAATTTAAACTATTTTTTAGTTTTGAATCCATTATTACTAGGTCATTACTCAACTTATTTAATTTTCTTAAATTTTTGTTCCAGTTAGCTGCTATTGAACCCGGAAACCCTTCATATTTTCTAATAAATTTAAATGCATTAAAAAATTTCAAATATTCTAAATACCCAATCGCTTCTTTTAATTCTTCTTTATTTCTATTATTTTCGTAAAATTTAATTTTTAACTTGATAATATTGAATATAATAAGAAAAACTAATTTATTCAAGGTCTTTTTAGATATTTCTAAATTATTTCTGAGGGGTAATTGTCTTAATATATAATAACCATCATTAAATTCATTTAAAGATTCCATTAATTTGTTTTGAAAATAATATATTTTTCCTAAATAATTCTTTGCAATAATACTGCCTTTGAAATCATTAATTTTTTTATAAGCAATATTATATGCCTCTTTGAAGTAATAAATTGCATCTTCAAATTTCTGTTGCGAGAAAAGCGTTTTTCCTATTAGTAAGTTAATTCTACCTTCTAATTTAAAATTGGATTTGGTCGTATCAAAACATTTCTTGAGCATTTGGACAGCAAGATCATATTCCCTCATTTGATAATATATATTTCCGATCTCGTAGAGTAGCTTACTAATTAAAGGTGATTTTACTGATTCAGATAGTTCTATAGCTTTATTAAAATATTTAATAGCATATTTATAACTGCCTGCTCTAACATAAATGGACCCCAACTTATAATAATATTCAATGAGTTTAGAATTTGAATTTTTAATTAATGGATATATTTTTTTAATATATGATTTAGCGTCTTCAGAATTATTTTGTTTTAGGCTAATCTCTGCAAGACTATAATATATGTCCCTTTTTAAATTGACATCTTTAATTTTTCGGTCGCTTAGTAATAGCTCCATTGTATCAATTAAACGGTTAAAAGCAGTTTTATATTTTCCTAATTTTATTTCAATTTGAGCTAATTTGTGTTGTGTTCTTAACAGGGTAAGTTTGTCGTTGATCTTTTCACCGAGTTCTATTGCAAATTTACCATGTTTCATTGATTTTTCAAGGTCATTCATTTGAAAATAGATTTCTGATAAATTTAGGTGTTGCTTTATTTGTTCTTTAATAATTTCCTCAAGTAAATGCGATCTTGTAAATGCTGCTCGCTCGTATTCTTTTGAAATTATTGATAGAGCACCAAGATAATATTTCAAGGCAAGTTCCATATCTGATTGCTGAAAATGTAGGTCTCCTAATGCATAAGTAATTCTAGAATCATCTAAAGCTCCTTTTGTTTCTTTAGAAATTGATAAGGCTTTTTTAAGTAAATCTTCAGCTTTTTTATATTTTCCCATTCGCATTAAAAGCGTCCCTTTTAAATAAGCCAAATTTCCTAATTCACTTTTAGATGCATATTTACTTATAACTGATTCAGCTTTAATTATAATATCATAAGCAGCATCATATTTTTCATCACGCTCATAATTTTTTGCTAACTCTAGTAGTTCGTTGTACCTTTGAACTGCATTTGTAATTTCTTCGTGCGACATTTGAAATCATTATTCCTATTGTGATTAAATTAAATAATTTTATTATAGTTTAAATTTTATTAATATTTAATTAATTCTAGGTTAACTCTTACACAATATTTCTATGAATTAACTATATATCCCTCAAATTTTCCCATAAAATAAAAAGTGGGATAATTATATTGTTTATTCTATGAGTTAATTCATATTTAAGTTCGCGTATTGCTCGATCAATTGTATATAATTTAATGGAATTAAAAATGAATGATTTATTATTTGTAAAATTAATTTTATCCTTAAATTCTAAATTATATTTTTGAAAATAATTTGAAACGATTTTTTCACGAATAAATTTATTCCAGTTATTTGAAAAATTGAATATATGATAAAATTTTAGGTCATAATTGTTTAAAAAATCTTTATTATCATAACTATAGCTATAAATTCGTTTAAATAATGAATAGTAATCATGATTTTTAGAATTATATTTTTTATCGATTTCTACTAACGCATTAAATTGAATATAATATAATGCAGTAATCAATGGGGCTATATCTCGAAATACAATATCTTTTGCAATTTTTAAGTCATATTTTAATTGGGGATCTCCCTCGAAATCAATTAAATAAAAATTTATATTATGTTCCTGTTTAGATGTCAACATTTGAGCAAAATGGAGGTCTTGATGACAAACAATTTTTTTCATTCCATTTAAATTTTTACGTAATAGCTGTAATTTGTGAAATTTCGGTTCATTTACAAATAATTCTTCATATATATTCTTTAAGAATTTATGTACCTTTATTAAATCCAAATTTGCGAGTTTTATTTTACATTCTTTAATCAAATCATTCAAAAATTTACCATAAAAAGTTATATCTTCAGAATTGAAAAATTCATTTTTTCCGTTAAAATTTTCCATTATTTTATGAAAATTTACAATGCTAATCGTTAATCTATCGATAATATTTATTAATTCTGAATCATTTCTTAATTTTTCGTAAATTTTTACTTCATCCTTAAGAATTTTACCTTTTACCATATTATCAAGATATTTTAAAAGGTTATCCCAAAAAAGAGTACCCCCATCGCCTATTGATTTAATATTTTCCATAATTATAGCAATATCAAAAGTTTTTTCGTCAATTTTTAAATTAACATTTCCATATAACATCGGAGAATAACGAAATTTCATTTTAGTAAGAAATTTTAAAATATCAGTTTCTCTCTGTTTTTTCAGGACTTTATATTCTTTTAACACTATACTTTTATTATCAAACAGTTCCAACCTTATTACAGAATTTGTAGTATCTCCCCCTCCTAAAATAGAAAAGTCCTTGACTTTTATACCATTAATATTATTTATATCATAATTATAAAATAAATTACTACCTTTTTGAAATAACATTTCTCTCTTTTTCATAAAATTTTTTAAAATCCATTGATAATAAACTAAATATTTACTTGCATCTGAGAGATAATAAATTTCATTATTATATTTAATTTTAAGTACCACATTTTTATCTAATTTTCTAATTATTATGTATGAAACAATATACTTTATATTTCGACTTTTATTTAGAAATTGTGTTTCTATGTTAATTAATAGCAATAAAATTTTATTTTCATATTCGCTTTCAATAAAATAATCTATAATTTTCATCGATTCAATGGTTTGCCCAGTAAGACCGCTCCATCTTTGTTTAATAATCCAATCTAATAAAAATTCATTAAAAGTCTTGCTTTCTAATAAATTTATCAAGTTATTTTTAACCAATATTTCAATCATTAAAATCTAATAATAGAAAACCAACATTAAAAATTATTTCAATAGAATTAATTGTCAAAACAAAAAAATACCTTTTAAAAAGGAGACGAGGATGTTTTTAGATATATTTTCAACAGAATTTTTAAAAATAAATATTAAATTAGCAATATGCCATTAAACATAATTAAAAATAATTTAAAAAAATAAAAAAAGAGAATTAAAGGGATCCAAATTATGGAAATGGCCAAGGTGCCCAGGGATCAGCTGTTACAACATCATCTTTTCCTAGACCAAATCCAATAATATATTTAAATAGACCGAGTAATTTGGTCTCCTTAAGCATTTCTAATTCGTTCATTTTGATCAAAAATTATTTAATAAATATATTTATAAACTCCCCGAAAATAATAGACTGCGCAATTTGCTGTGAAAATTCCTGTTAAACTAAAGAATTCGCATTTCTACTTTAATAACGCATTAAAAAGAATTAAGCGGAGTTTAAATAATATCAAATAAAAAAAATCTATAATGAAAAAACAGAAAGGCATTTACCAGGAAATTGATAAATTACTAAAGGATAAACATGGATCACCAGTGGTAGAGGAAGCTTTGTTAATCGGGATCGCTATAGTTGGTATTTTGATATTTTTAGGTCTAATTTTTGGATTATTTGATTGGATAAATGATGCATTAACTTCATTATTTAATAATTTTAGTTTATAAATAAATAAAAATTTGAATATTGAATAAAATGAGTAAGAAAAATCAACTTATTTTCTAAATTCTATTTTATCTTTTTATATTCGAATAATGCATCAAAGTCCTTTTCTATGATATCTTTAGCAACATCTTCCATTGATCCATGGTGGTGATTAGACCCATGATGGTCCGTTAGATTATGTAATATTACTCCTAAAGCTATATCATTCACTTTAATCCAGATTTTATGGTTATTTCCTTCAAATATTGCTTCAATACCCTTTGAATCTCTCTGTTTAACTTCAATATTTCTTTTACCTATGGTACAGCCACTGGCAATTTGAATTCCATCTAATATACAAGACAAAGGCGTTTCTAATGGTTCAATCAATATCGAAGCTGAAATATCTTTATAATCAACAGGTTGAATATAATTTTTTGCAAATTCTCCCATTTTTAATCCTAAAATCAAAAAAGGGCCTAAATGTCCATGAAAGTTAACTGCATTTTTTAAGAAATCATCGTTCAAAATTATACACCTTTTCATCAAATAAAAAATTATGAAAAAGTTATTGATAACTTTATAAATATATAGTTAAAATTTGAATTTATGAATTTTCTTATGTTAATAGAGAAATGCAGTTTATGTAAATTATGTGAAGATTATTGCTCAATCTATCTAAGTACAAAAAAATATGCTCCTTATGAAAAATTATTTGTCGCAAAACAAGTTTTAACTGAATCACAAAAACCCGAAGATTGGAAAACAATTTTTCTCTGCACAAAATGTGAAGCTTGTGAATTTGTGTGCCCAGAAGAGATTCCAATTTCAAAAATCATTGATGAAGCTAGAAAAATCTGTGTTGAAAAATGGGGTACTCAATTTCCCCGTCAAGATTTATTAATTGAAAATATTTTTAGAACAGGAAATCCATTTGGAGAGGACAAACCAAGATTAGCGTGGCTTGATGAGCCAATTAATAAGCATTCAAAAACACTATTACATTTAGGGTGCATGATTTCATATAGATATCCAGATATTGGGAAAAATATAATTAAAACTCTAAAGAAATTAAATATCGATTTTACAATTTCGCCCAATGAACGGTGTTGCGGATATTTTGTCTATAATACCGGTAATCATAAACGAGCATTTGAAATTATAAAAAGAAATAAAAAAGATATGGAGAAATATGACCATATTATCACTGCTTGTGCAGGCTGTACAATTTTTATTAAACAATTTTATGGTCTAAAAAAAGATATTCGACATGTAATTGAAATTGTCTATGAAAAATTAAAAAATAAAAAATTAGAATTTGTAAATCCAGATAAAAAAGTAGCAATATTTCATGATTCATGTCATATATCTAGGCCATTTAATATCATTTCTCAACCCCGAGCTATTTTAAATCTTCTTGGTTATAGTAGAGATAATGAAAAATTAAAAGAATATAATTTATCAGGCAAAAATGGGCTATGCTGTGGTGCAGATGGTGGAATGAGAATAATCGATAAACAATTAGCAATAGAAATTGGTAAAGATAAAGTAAAGGAAGCTAAAGAAAAAGCAGACATATTATTTACATTATGTCCATTTTGTATCAATAATTTTGTAGAAGCAGCTAATGAACTTGATGTAAATTTAGAAATATTAGATATTTTTGAAGAGTTAGTTAAATATCTTGATAAATTGGATTAAATATCTATAGTGAAATTCTTTTTTTTAAAATAAATTAACTTTTTAAAACAATTAACCTTTAATTCGGAAATATACCGACTAAATTAATAAAATTTGTGGCTGGACTTTTCAGATAACTTTTATCTGGTTTTTTAGCAATTCTATAATATTCTTGAATTTTGACCCATAATTTGTGTCCATTTATATAGCACCATTCTGATATTTCATTTTAAAGCACCACATAATATTTTATTTAATTTTCACCTTTATACATATATTTCGCAATTTATTATTATCTTCAATATGCTAGTGTATACCTTCCTCTAAATATACTATGCCTTTTTAGCCGGTATATTTCCAAATTAGAGATAGACATAATTTATCCATTATTTTTTATGGAATTATTTAAAATATTTGAAATAATTTCTGTATTAATGTTTTTATCGATTTCCATATCTTTTTGAGAGAATCCTATAGATAAACCTAAGAGCTGAGTAAAGAAAATAGATGGGACTACATCATCAACTAACATATTTTGATATATTGAATACATTAATTGGCAATTTGGACATCCAACTGCTAAAATATTAGCGCCACTTTTTTGTAATTCCTTATATCTTAATTTTCCTAAATCCTTAGCAATAGAATCATCAAAGGCAAGCATTGTCCCACCACAACACCTATTCATATATCTGTATGATGATGCTGTAATACCTGTAGATGTTAATAAATTTCGGATTATTTTTCTGTCTTTTAATTCTAAATTTGAAATTGAACTTGGCCTTAATACCATACATGGATTTTGAACCGCTATATTTATTTCCAACTTTTTTACTACTAAATTTTGGAATTTTTGAAATATTTCTTTTTTGTTTAGAAACTCAGCAATATGAATAATTTCAATCTTTTTTTTAGGAAAAAACTTTAGTCCAATTAGCCTTAATTTCTTATTAATTCTTTTTAATATTTTATTATCATGGAGTTTTATTAATGATTTCTTTAATATATGCGTGCAAGATCCACATAATGTAATTATTGAACCAATATCTAATTCTTGAGCAATAGCTAAATTTCTAGCATTTAATAAAACCATTTTTTCATCATCGATAGATTCTAATACTTGTGATCCGCAACATGAAAAAGAATCTACTGGGATAAATTCAACTTCTAACTTTTGTAAGATTAATTTTGCAGATTTTTCATATTCTGGAAACCTGTAAGATATGAGACATCCTGGAAAAATTGTATATTTCACATAAAACGCCTTTTAATCTACTTTAAATATTAAATAATTTATTAACTTCACTTTTTATCCGATCTAAATTGAGTTTCACCAGTCCATATTCAATTCTTTCTTCATTGACATATTCATCGATATTAAAAACAAACCCTGTTCTTTTTATATTTTCATAGTATTTAATAATTCGCGGTGGAATATTAGATCTATCAGAGTTTCTCCTGATTTTGAAAATTTCTTCTCTTGGATTTAGCCCATAAGGGCAGTTTTCCTCACATAAAAAGCATGAACAGCACCTAGTCCACAATTTAAAATCTTTTTCTGGACCAAAAAATATTTTATAAACAATATAATTTTCATCATACTCATTTAAAGGGCATGCATTTGTGCATGCACCACATTCTTTACACTCATTCATAACTGCCACTAAATATATATTAAATTAAGCCAGCTTTTAAAGAATTGTTTGTATATTTATGATTTTTGACTTGAAAATCGTTAAATTTATTTAATTTAAGTATTCATTTCATTTAGATTTTTAAGAAATTTTGATAATTAAAGAATTTTTAGATCAAATTTATATATTTCTAACTTTTGACCAATGAGGACTATCGCTGGTATTTAAGAACCAATTTAATAATTTATCTTTTAATTCTAATTTAATTTGTTTATACTCATCATTATCTATTAAATTATTAAGCTCATGTGGATCATCTTTTAAATTATAAAGTTCTCCTTTAATCTCATTTCTTAAAATTAATTTCCATTCTTTTGTTCGTACCATAATTGATCTAGCAACAGTAGCAGGAAATTCTTGGGGTATATTTGTTTTATCATAATAAATTCCTAATAAAGCCATGTCTGGACTTAATACTGGTTGCTCAAAACACTGGGGCTCTTGAATATTATACCCTCCCTCTGCAAATACTGCCTCTCTATGAGATTCCGTCTTTCCTGTTAATAATGGTATCAAAGAGCGCCCAAAATGCGTATATGTTGTCTTTAATTTAGCCAATTCCAAGATAGTAGGAAATAAATCTATTAATTCAACTAATTCTTCGCTGATATTTTTTTTAATTTTTAAGTTGGGTAATTTTATTACTAGTGGCACGTTGATTAAGCAATCTTGAAATGCATTGGGCCATTTTTCAGTAATGCCATAATCACCAGTATAATCTCCATGATCTGCAAAAAAGAAAATAGCACTATCCTCATATTTATTGATATCTTTCAATTTTTTTATAATCCTACCAAATTGATAATCTACTCTGGAAACCATACCATAATATGTAGCTTTTATTTCTCTAAAGTCTTTTTCACTTAATTTTTCAAGTCCATATCTTTTAAACATCAATTTCATAAATTCTGGCTTATCATCAAGAATTGGTGGAATTGGTGGTGGTATTTCTTTTCTATTATACATAGAAAAAAATGGCTCTTCTACGGTATATGGTGGATGGGGAAAGTTTAACGCAATATATAGACAAAAAGGCCCTTTAGGCTTAGAATTTAAAAATTTTAACACTTTTTCGATTATTAATGTATCTATATCATTTCCTTGCTTCAGATCCCTTTCTCCAAAATAAAATGATTTTCTTAATGGATTGCCTTTAGGAAATGGATTTAATTTAATTTGAGCACTTAAGAAGCTTTTAATGAGGGGCGATTTAAGAAATCGATAATCTTCTAATATTGTTTTGCGGTTTTTTATTAACTTAAAAAGAGACCTAATTGTAGATATGCGAAATAGCCTTTTAAAAAATTTCAGTCTTAAGATTTCAGGCATAAATTTTCTTAATAAAAGTTTATATAGGCTATAATGCTTAGATACACTTACTTTAATTGTCTCCTTGGAAAAAAGATCATTTCTTCCAATCCAAATTACTTTATATCCGCTCATTTTTAAAAATTTGAAAAGATTGTCTTCATGTGGACGTAATAATTGATATAAGCTTCTATGTGCATTTGAATGAACATATTGACCTGTAAATGTACAACACCTTGAAGGTACACATACTGGATTAACAGAGAAACATTTCGTGAATGCTATACCATCTTTCGCCAAATTATCTATATTAGGCGTTTTAATATATGGATTATTTTGGCCATTTAATGAAATTACATCTCCTCTCATTTCATCAGCAACAAATAAAATTATATTTGGCAGCTTTTTTGGGGGCATTAATATCACATACTATTAAACCGATAAATTAAATTTGGCAGTAAGGAGATCCTGACTTCTTGATGATGGACCTACATATACAATATATTGTATTTCTTCAATTTTCCAAGAAGATGTATTAATATCATAATATGCTAAATCACTGGCTTTTAATTTAAATTCAACTGTTTTAGTTTCTCCATTATCAAGTTTTATTCTCTGAAAATCTTTCAAATCTTTAACTGGTCTGTTTATTTTTGAATTTTTATACCCAATATATAATTGGACTATCTCTTCTCCGTCCATTGGTCCTTTATTGGTGATATCTACTTTAATGGTGATTTCACCATTTGCGTCGATTTGCGTTTTGTCTAATCTCAAGTTATTATAAGAATATGTAGTATAACTAAGTCCAAATCCAAAGGGAAATGCTGGTATATCGTTGTTTTTTTCAATTAATTTATAACCATGAAAATATCCATATTCTATCGTGTCTACTTTATTACTGAAAAATGGAAGTTGTTCAAGTGATTTAGGAAATACTATCGGAAGCTTTCCACTTGGATTTATATCGCCAAAAATAATTTCTCCGAGAGCTGTACCTCCTTCCATTCCTGGATACCACATCATAAGAATTGCCGGAATTTTTTCTTTCCAAGATTCAATAATTATTGCACTCCCGCCTTCAAGGGCAACAATACAGTTTTTATTTATTTCAGATATTTTTATAATAAGCTCTTGGTCATAAGGTCTTAATTCAAGAGATTTTCTATCTCCTCCTATTAAAAAAATATTTTCACCTTCATCTTTATATGAATAACCCGCAATAATTATTACTGCATCTGCATCTTTTATATTTTCTTTTATACCGTTTATATTTTTACCATTTGAATAAATTACTTCTATAGAATTTCCGGCTGCCTTTATAATACCTTGCAATGGTGTTATTACATAGGGTGGATAAACTCTACTACTTCCGTGATCTCCTATGTTTGGTCTATCAGCAAATTTTCCAATAACTGCAATCTTTTTTATTTTATTTCTATTTAAAGGCAATAATTTATTTTCATTCTTAAGTAAAACGATACTTTTTCGCGCAACTTCTAAAGCTATTTTAGCGTGTTCCTCACAAGCGATTTTATTTTTATTATAAAAATTTGGGTCTTCGTCATAATTGAACCTGAGCTTTTGTCTTAAAATTCTAAAGACTGCATCATCAATATATTCTACAGGTATTTCTTTGTTTTTTACGAGATTGATTAATTTATTAGGTTTCATTTTCCACCTAAAAGGCATTTCAATATCAACACCTGCGTTCACTGCCTTCTTTCCATTCCTAATTCCCCAGATAAAATCTGTTATAACAAAACCTTCAAATTTCCAATCATTTTTTAAAATCTCTCTCAATAAATGACTATTATGTCCGCAATATTCACCATTTACTTTATTATATGCGCTCATTATTGAGGCAACACCTTCCTTAACGCACCTCTTAAAATGAGGTAAATACACTTCTCTTAAAGTCCGTTCGTCCATCCTAACATCTATTTTAAATCTGGCATTTTCAATACTATTTGCAGCATAATGTTTCGCGCATGCCATTATATGTTTTTGAACTCCTTTCAAGAGAGCAACTCCCATTTTTCCAAGTATTATTGGATCTTCTCCATATGTTTCTTGTGCTCTCCCCCACAACGGATGTCTAAGTAAATTTATACATACTCCACCAAAAAAGTTAGCTCCTTGAGCTTTAGCCTCAATTCCTATAATATCACCGACCTTCTGCTCTAAATCAATGTCCCACGTTGCCCCTCTTGCCATAGAAACCGGGAAACATGTAGAATTTCCCATAACTACTCCTCTTGGTCCATCAGTAAATTTAATTCCTGGAATTCCCAATTTCCTGTCAGTACCAGCAGTGATTGGTTTCGCATTATATCTTTTTAACATGGATAACCCTTCACGAAATATAGTCGCATCTCCAGACATTTGGTTAACTTTTTCCTCTAACGTCATAATTGAAAGAATTTTTCGAGACTCTTTTTCTATTTCACGAGCGCTTAAATTTTTTAGTTCTTCCCATTTAATTTCGTTATCATTATCTATTGACATTTTCATTCTCTATTTTTATATCTTAAAAATAAATAATTCTAATTCAATCTAACATTAGAACTATTAATAATTTATTTATATCTAAATTTCCTTAAAATTTTAATTAGATAAATGTATTAATTATTATTAAATAGTAATTAATTTAATTAAGTAAAATTCCACAAACTTCCTAATATATGCTGGTGTAACCGAGAAATCTTCTCAATAAGTAGACTTATAGCTAGGTAGCGGCCTGCAGTTTTTCAGATAGCCGTGGACGTGAGTGCGAATCTCACCACCAGCTTACTTTTTCACTTAAATCCTTTTTAATTTTTATCCGAACCTTTAAAAAATATCCTTTTTTTCTCAAGATAATTTATTGAGAAATTAATTCTCTAAAAACTTTTTATAAACATTTTTTAATCCAAAATCGATAAATAAATTTACAAATGTTTATTACTAACAAAATTTAGAAAAAAGGGAAAAAAATGATTGAAAAATATTTTTGTCATGATGATTTTTGTAGAATAATTCCTCCATATATGATAGACAAACTCTTAGAGAGTAAAGATAGTAAAATTCGTAAAATGGCTTTATTATCATTTAAAATTGACAACTTTATAAGATCTGTCAGGTTTATTCATAAAAAAGAACGGGACCTTTTAATGGAAGAATTAAAAATCAAGCCTGTTAAAATTGTTAAGAAAAAGATCAGACATATTTATGATTCACAAAACTCGCAACATTTACCTGGTATTTTAGTCAGAAAAGAAGGTGATAAATTATCTAATGATAAAGAAGTCGATGAAGCTTATGAATATTTGGGGGATACATATGATTTCTACAATACTATATTTAAAAGAAATTCAATTGATAACAAAGGAATGAGATTAGATGCTTCTGTACATTATGGTGATCACTATAATAATGCATTTTGGAATGGTTGGCAGATGGTTTTTGGTGATGGGGATGGTAAAATCTTTAATAGATTTACTTTAGACCTTGATGTAGTTGGGCATGAATTAACACATGGCGTGACACAACATGAATGCGCTCTAATCTATAGATTTCAAAGTGGTGCTTTAAATGAATCTTTTTCAGATATATTTGGGTCAATGATCAAGCAGTTTAAACTTAATCAGACTGTAGACCAAGCTGATTGGTTAATAGGTGCAAATTTATTGATAGGCGAAAAATATGCGATAAGATCACTTAAAAGTCCGGGTACCGCTTATGTTAATCATCCTCAATTGGGTACCGACCCTCAGCCTTCTACAATGGACAAATATAAAGATTTAGAAATTTATCAAGATAACGGTGGTGTCCATGTAAATTGTGGCATTCCGAACCATGCTTTTTATGTAGCTGCAATGGAATTGGGCGGTTATGCATGGGAAAAAGTGGGGCTAATTTGGTATAAATTGTTGCAGAAGTTAGATAGTAATGCAAATTTTGAACGTGCCGCCAAACTCTCAATAGAAATAGCAGAAGAAATGGGTGAACAAGAAAGAGAGGCTGTCATTAAAGGTTGGAAGGAAGTAATGGTTATTTAAAGGGTTTTATAAATGAAAATTAAATTTATTCAAAGTGGCGGTTTTGCAGGCATAGTTAAGGAAGCAAATATAGATACTGATAAAATACCTAAAGATACAGCTGATTTTTTCCAGGATATTATAACTAATGCGGACTTTTTTAATCTACAACTCAAAGATGAACAACCCATGCCCGATGTGGAGCAAATTTATATCACAGTTGAACAAGAGGACAAATCACACATGATTTCATTTAGTACATTAAATATCCCAGAAAAATTAAAACCTTTAGTGGACGAAATTCAAAAACAAATGGAGATAAAAAAGTTTTAATCGAGAAAATTTTCTATTATTATTGATTTTTTTAAAACCAACTTTTGATATTACCTTTTTTTATAGATTCTCGCTAGATTTAATTGTAATGGTCTTTTTCATAATCAATCTGAAATAAATTTAAAATCTAATTATATTTAGAATTTTCAACGAAAAAACTAAACTTATACTAAACAATTAAAATAAACCGAAATATAATCAATTTTTTAAGTTATTCAATCTACTGCGTTCTTTATAAAGTTAATAAAATTTGATAAATTCTTATGTGAATAAAAGTGTTAAAAGTTTATAATACATTAACTAAGAAAAAAGAAAAATTTAAACCTATTGAAGATAAAATTGTTAAAATGTATGTTTGTGGGCCTACTGTCTATGATTATTGCCATATTGGACATGCAAGATCATTAATTTCTTTTGATACGATAAGAAGATACCTTGAATTTAAAGGTTATAAAGTAATTTATGTCCAGAATTTTACTGATATTGATGATAAAATGATAAATCGGGCTAAAGAAGAAAATGTGGCTGTTCATGAACTGGCTGAAAAATTTATCGATGCTTATTTTGAGGATACACACCCATTAAATATAAGAAAAGCAGTTTACCATCCTAGGGCAACTGCAATTATTCCTGACATGATCGATGTTATAAATGTACTTTTGGAAAAAGGTTATGCTTATAATATTGATGGAAATATTTATTTTGATACAACAAAATATGATGAATATGGTAAATTAGCTGGATTTACACTGAAAGACGATAATTATTCAAAAGGTACAATGTGTAAAATTTATATTGGCGAAAAAAGACATAAAAAAGATTTTGCATTATGGAAAAAGAAAAAAGAGGGAGAACCATCTTGGAAATCTCCTTGGGGTGAAGGCAGACCTGGCTGGCATATTGAATGTTCAACCATGTGTATGAAATATCTAGGAGAAAATATAGACATTCACGGCGGTGGACAGGATTTAATCTTTCCACATCATCAAAACGAAATAGCACAAAGTGAAGCATATTCTGGTAAAAAGCCTTTTGTAAAATATTGGCTCCATAATGGATTTGTAAATATTGATAGTGAAAAAATGTCCAAATCACTTGGAAATTTCATAACAATTCGTGATGCACTTAAAAAATATCCTCCCGAATTATTGCGTTTTTTACTGGTATCTGTTCATTACAGAAATCCAATCAATTTTAATGAAGACCAAGTACGCGTGGCAAAAAGAACATTGGACAAATTTTATCTTACATTAGATTTTTTAAATCAATATCAAAATATTATTACCAATATTAATGATAAAGAAATAGTCTTACCCATAAAAAAAGAAGAAAAAGAATTATTAGACAAAATTGAAAAAGATTTTATTATTGCGATGGACAATGACTTTAATACCCACAATGCAATGATTGCATTATTAGAATTAGTCAAATTCATAAACAAAAATATGGCGAATATAACTTTTTTCAGTAAAGAATTTATTGGTAAAGCAAATAAATTGATCCTAGACTTTGGAGAAATTCTTGGTCTATTTTTAACTTACAAATATCCTACAAAAGAAGATAAAAAGATATTTGAATTACTTAGTATTTTAATGGAAATAAGATATCAAGCAAGAAATGAAAAGAATTATAAACTAGCTGATAAAATTAGGGATAAAATTAAGGAAATTGGTTTTATCATAAAAGATTTTAAAAATTTTTCAATATTTCAAAAAATCTTGGAAAATTAAGTCCCTTTTATCCATAGGATTGATAAATTTTCTCCATAAATTCCCATGCTTTTTCAGAAACCTCAGAGGATTTTTTGATATATTCGTTTTTTCTTATTCTCATCTCATTTTTTAAATTGTTCATTTCTGCTATTAGTTTATTTTCTATTTGGTTAATTTCATTATAATATTTCTGCTTAGTATTATCCGATAATCTTGAAAGATTTTGCTTGAATTTCTCGAACCTTGACCAATTCCAATTGGGATTAATTTTAGAATAAGGCCCTGAATCAATCGTATTTTTCCCATTATAAGGAAAGATAAATGGTTTATAAAAGTTTAAACATGGGTTCGAAGCATTTGTAAACCAATTAACTGAGGTACCATCATCATATATTTTAGACACTTGACTGGCAGTAGAAGTAAATCCACCATGCATGCAAATTCCTGCTTTATGATCCCGCAAAAAATTCATCATCATTTTTTCATCAATATTTCCCTTATTTTGTTTTAATAATTGAATAGCCCTTCCTTCTCTTGAGTATGGCGCTGGTTCATCAGATATATACCCTTCAGAAAATATTTTTGCAAAATCAAAATCGTCATCATCTTTAATTAAATTTCGCGAGACTGCATATTCTATTATTCCTTTTTTTTGTAAGGTGCCTTTATTCCTTATAGATAAGGAGTTCGAAATAGACCTAATACCGTCTTTTATTTGTTCTGCAACCCACCATTTTCCTGCCGTCTCAAGAATCCACGCCTCTTTTGCATCTGCAATTAGAAACGAATTGTGATAGTTCATATTACCGTCCTCAGAACAAGAACCCCCCTGCCCAAATTCCTCAAGCAAAGAAATTATAACTTCTAACGCATTCTTTGCACTTTTTCCTCTTTCCAGCCCAAGTCGAAGTAAATCCATTCCAAGTAGCCCCAAAGAATTGTAGTTCTCTATAGTCCAAACCGCTTCATTACCAATACAAACTCCCCACTCATTAACTCCCATTTCTGCTCCCCATATCCACGATGGCTGACAAATTAATATCTCATATGTCTCGGATACTTGTGGGATCGTAATATATGTACATTTTACCTTCTGGTCTTTTAAATTTGATCTTCGTGGGACATGTACCAAATTCTGAGCTTCATCATCTGGGCGATCCGAATTTTTACCAAAAATAACTGTCCCATCAGTTGTTGCACTTCCTAATGCTACAAGTGTATCACAACTTCCTAAAAATTTAAACGTTTTCATTATTCAAGATTTAAAACTACTATAAATAAAAATGTTTATAGAAAAATAAAAAAAATTCAAGAATTTTTGATTAAGCGTTTATATAGCCCGGTTTTGATATCAATCCATAATACATTATAAGCCAGCCGCTTATTAATATCAGATTAGTAATCCAAGAGAGTCCATAGGGCATAATTGGTGAAACAGCAGTAATTTTAAGAAATGGGCGTATAATTGAGGCTGCTATTACTGTTAATGTAGCTATACTAATTAATAGTCCGTGTACATTGGTCAATCTTTTAGTGAAATATGTAAACATAAATGTAATAATTAAACTGAGTAAAGTTGGTAAAGTGATCATCGCAGATGTTATATCTAGAAGTAAAATATCTGTAGGCATTAGTAAGAATATTATCGTAAACAAGATTGATGTACTTATTACTATACTATACCGTAATTTTACTTTACCTGACATCCAAACAGAAAGTATTGCCCCAAAAATTAATTGTGAACCAATTAAGTCCAATGAATACCTAAAGTTGTATAATAAACATGGCCCAATTGAATTTGTCATTACTGTAATATCTATAATAGTACCCGGAATCAAAAATAATACAGCAATTCCCATTAAAAAAGGCAAATCACTTGCATATTTCTTTTCCAATCTGATCCATTGTTTTAGTAAATAAATTCCGATAATCGAATAACATAATATTTTAAAAAATGCTGTTAAAATATAAAAAACATCAAACATTTTCATCTAACCTCGGATTCGACTTTCATTTTAATTCGGCTTTAAAGTCTATTTTTTTAAATAGAAGGTAACTATAAAAACTCCACAAAATTTCAACACAAGGAAAAAAAGGAATTTTTTAGGTTTTTTTCAAATTTTCTAATAATATTTAATATATAATTTGCTGAAAAGATTATATTTTTGCAAATTTTAGTTAGTTCCGTTTCAATATTAAGTTTTGATGACCAAATTTTTTAAATTCTTAGTGTATAAGGTAAGATGCGCAAAATTTTATTTATAAATAAGCTATTTTTTTAAGAAAAAGATAATTTGAGTCGGATTTTAAGTATTCTTTAAAAAAACATAAATTCGACCGAATTTTTAAAAAATATGAAAAGTTTATTGAATAATGTTCTGGAACAATTGCGGATTTTCTATTATCATTAATGCGATTTTCCAATTCGAGTAGTTTAAAAATTTAACTTCTAAATATACAATTAGAAAAGTTTGACCAAATTTAATTAAAAATCCAAGGAAGAAACATAAATTCATGATTATCAAAAAAATATTTACAATGTTTCCTGTATATAGAATAATTTCATCTACCTCGGATTAATTTAATGATTAAAAATATATTTCAGCAAAAAATTGAAAACAGAGTTCTGGGATCTTCCTATTAATTCACTTATTACTTTTTTTTATTTTATTTTTCAAATTAGATAAAGTTTGTTTCAAAAATAAGAATAATTTTTAGTAAATAATGATTCTATTTTTTTGAAAAAAATTTAAAATTTTTATTTTCCAACTTAAAAATAGAGTATTAATAATGTCGATTTCTAGATTATTAGAAAATATTAGGCCATATTTTCCATATAAAGAAGTACGTTTAAAGCAGGATTATGTAATTAATAAAATATATACTGAATTGCTAGAATCAAAAAGGCATATTGTAATTTCAGCACCAAATGGATACGGTAAGACTATATTAAGTTTGGTGTCAGTATTACCATTAATTAAAGATAAAAATAAAAAAGTAATTTATCTTTGTAGGACTCATACGCAAATCCAGAGAGTTATTGATGAATTAATAAAAATAAACTCAGAATTAAAAAAGAATAACTTGGATATACAATTAAGTGGGATCGGGCTACGCGGAAGAAATACCATGTGTTTTCATCCTTTAGTAGTAAAGCTAAAAGACCCTAATTTAGCGCAATTAATGTGTACTGAATTAAGAAAGGGAAATAAATGTCTATATTATACTAATATCATTAGGAAACCTGAAAGGGTGGATTTTCTATTATCTATATTGCATTTAGAACCTATGGACGGAGCTCAGTTAGTTGCAATTTGTAAAGACCATAATTTATGCCCTTATATGATTAGCAGAATTGCGTTATCTAAAGTAGACTTAGTTGCATGTAATTATCAATGGATATTCAATCCTTTTATTAGAAAAAGATTTCTTGAGATGTTAAATGTTTCTTTAAATGACTTAATTTTAATAATTGACGAAGCACATAATCTGCCTGATATTGCAACAGAAATTGGGTCGATTAGACTAACTGAATTTAGCGTTAAAAGTCTAATCAAGGAAATAGAGGCATATAAAAAGGAAATGTTTTACGATTTCAGTATTTCATTAAAAAATATTTTCGATGAATTTAAGAAAAAGGATTTTGAAGAGTTAGCAATTATTCCGAAGTATATTTTAAAAAAAATGGAAAAATCATGTAAAATAAATAAAAATTTTTTTAATAATATGATCGAAATAGGCAAAGAAATTAGAGAATTGAAAGTTAAGGAAGGAAAAGCCCCTTACTCTTACATTTATTCGGTTGGAAATTTCTTTATAAACTGGTATAATGTGATAGATAACCCCAGTTATTTTTTTATTGCATCAAAATATAGGACTAAACAAAATGAAAAGTATGTCGCCTTAGAAATATTGTCTTTAGACCCCAGAGAAATTTTAAAGAATATATTTAACGAAATTGAAGGATCATTGCACATGTCCGGGACAATTAACCCTGATGCTTATGTAGACTCAATTGGTTTACCAGATTCAACAATAAAATTTACCTTACCATCTCTCTGGAGTAGTGAAAATATGAAAGTCTTTGCTTTAAAAGGTATCACAAGTAAAGGCACATCCAGATCATTGGACATGTATAAACAGATGCTTGAACACATAAAAATAGCGATAGAATATACTCCGAAAAATATTGGAATATTTGCTGCATCTTATGATATTTTAAGAGGTCTAAGAAAAGCAGGCATAGAAAAAATTAAAACTAATAAAAAGATATATATTGAAAATCCTGCAATGACTTCTAAAGAAAACGACAATATGATAAAAAATTTTAAAAATCAGTCAAAAAAAGCGGGCGGAGTATTATTAGGTGTTTGTGGCGGTAGAAATGCTGAAGGTGAAGATTTTCCCGGAGATTATATGAATACAGTAATCGTTTGCGGAATCCCTTTTGCAAGGCCCAGCGTTAGAGTCCAAGCCGCAATTGATTATTATAATAAAATTTGGGGTAAGGAAAAAGGAAAAGATTTATCTTATAATGTACCAGCTTTACGAAGAGCAAACCAAGCAGCAGGGAGACCTATCAGGACTTTAGATGACCGAGGTGTCATTATTTTAATGGATTATAGGTATGCAACTAGATATTTTAGACGATTCTTAGCTAATTGGATAAGTGAAAAAATGATAATTCTGGAAAATGATCCCAATCAATTAAAAAAAGAATTAGAACGATTTTATTGGCATAAATAATTCCGGATATTTTTTAACAACATGCGGAAATTCTGATTCCAGATATCTAAGCCATATATCTTCGTTAAAAATAGATTTTCTGTCTATTTCTTTTAAATTTTCTATTTCTTTAATTAATTTTTCAATAGTTCGATCAGTTGGTCGATAAATCCACGACTCTATTTTCTTACCTTTATAATTTACATTACATTTAACTCTATGATATAGTTCTGGCACACCTTCATATCTATCTAATTCATTTAGAAAATCTTTTGAACGTATATCATATAATATTCCTTTAAATTTATGTCCTATTTTTGGTAATACAAATGGGTACCAATATCCTAATTTTTTATGAAATATTCTAATATAATCATAGATTATACAGACACCATATGTATGTATATCTCCCTGTTTGTCTATCATTTTATAAATTAATGTCCCATATCCTATTAATGGAAATTCTAGTTTCATTTTTCTGTTAACTTGGTCTTGATTTTAAATTTAATCAAATTTTTTTATATTTCCTTAATCCTATATCCTTATTTTGATTTTTAATGAAACTTCTTAAACATTTTTAGAATTTTTTTCCGACTAATTTATCTTCAAAATAAATCACATTTAAATTTCTTATATTCGCGTTTAATTAATTTTTTCAATTTAAACAAGAATTTCTACATTTTGCTTTTTCCTAAATATATTTTTGAATTTGTAAAAAATTTCACAAAATTTTGAATTAAGTTTTTAAATGTTTTTCCTAAAAAAGTTAAGGCTGTAATCAAAACAAAATTTGTGGAATTTGATCAATGAACGAATTTGAAAAATATTTTACAAAAGAAGAATTACACCATATATTTAAATATATTTGGGAAAATAATATGCGGTCTATCCATTGTAGATTAGGATCTGGATTAGAAATATCTTTTTATTCCAATGGAAAAATAAACCTAAAAAAAGAAAATGAATTTTATCAAATAGCTCAGCCTCTAATTGATAAAGATAGAAATTTAGATAATCTTAATAAAATTTTAGAAAATATGTGTAATAATATAAAGAAGGAATTTAAAGTTCTAAATATAAATAAATCTACTAATGGGTTCAATGCATCAGTAAAATTAGATATTGATAGAATAAAATACAAGAAAAAGGTTTTATAAATATATTTGGTCTACTTTTTTCTTAATTTTGCGATAAAAAATCCTTCAGTTTTGTGTAGATTTGGAAATAATCTTTGTGTTTCATTTAATCCTAAAAAACCTTTCATTCCTATAAATGGGGATTGTT
This sequence comes from Candidatus Helarchaeota ASGARD archaeon Hel_GB_B, assembly GCA_005191425.1. GTDB lineage: Archaea > Asgardarchaeota > Lokiarchaeia > Helarchaeales > HEL-GB-B > HEL-GB-B. Next base: position 15,379 of record SUPR01000015.1, on the reverse strand, counting down.
TGTCTAATATTATATCTGAATATTTTTCTAATAATTTTCTAATTATCACTTCATTTTCTTCTAAAGTGATAGAACACGTCGAATATACTATGACCCCTCCATGTTTTACTAAATTAACTGCTGTATCTAATAATTTCCATTGTAGATATGTAAGGGCTTTTAATTGGCCTCTTAATGATTTATATTTTGTAAAAGGCCTATTTGAAAAAGTTCCTGAGCCACTACATGGTGGGTCCACAAGAATTTTATCTGCTTTATATCGTAGGCAGTCTCTTAAATATGTAGAATTTGAATTAATAAGATTAATTAGATCACTTTTTACAAGGCCCTTTTTTATTTGTAATTCTTTTAATCGTCTTAAAGAACGATCAAAAGCTATGATATTTCCCTTATTTCCCATAAGTTGGGCAATATGCAAGGTTTTAGAACCAGGAGCTGCTGTAAAATCATAGATTAAATCTGATGGCTTGGGGTCTAAAATATAAGACACTAATATGCTGGATTTACTCTGGATATAAATACCATTTCTTTTAAATGCATTTGTCCGGACAATGGGTTTACTACTAGAATAAATCTCGATCATATCTGGAAATTCTGGATAAATTTTATACTCATAATTTTCTGCATCAAATTCCTCAATAACTTCATTTATATCATTAATCGTTAAATTAACCCTAATACATATTGGAAGGTGCTTATTATTTTGCTCCATTAAAGAAACGATGAATTCGTCTGAAAAATAAGGACTTAATAATTCAATAAACCATTTTGGATGCGAATATTTGAGGGCTAAATATTCTTTTTTGTTTAATTTGTCCAATTCTGACTCTAAATCAAATCTTTCAGCCGACCTCAAAATGGCATTTACAAAATTAGCAGCTCTTTTAGAACTTTTTTTTTTCACTAACTCAACCAATGTGTTACAAATTAAATTTATTTGCTTTTTTATGATTTTAATTTGGTAGACTCCTATTCTTAGGATATTTCTTAAAAAAACGCTTTTTATTTTTTCTATAGTACCTTTTTCCATAACTGAATTAATAATGAAATCTATCAGATTTCTATATCTTAGCGTTTCAAATAATAGAGCATGTAAAGTACTCCTTATTTTCCAATCAGTTATATTATGTAAATTGGATATTCTTTTTAATGCTTCTCTCTCTGACACTTTCTCTTCTTCAATTAACGATAAGGCTTCAACAGCTAATATTTCTCTATCTAATTCGTTATCCAGAAAAGCCACCTCATTATTTTCAAAATAAAGTATTTCGATAAATATATTTATTCACAAATCTTATTATTAAATTAATCTTAAGATTTATCTACAATTCTTTCAAAATAAAGTTATATTGATTTACAGGAATTAAAATGGAACCAATTATAAGCTATTTCTTCAAAAAGTTTTATGAAAATAAATATTCCCCTTGGGTACCCCAGTACCTTAAATTTTATCATTTTAGAAAACAATTATTTAATGGATATTGGATTAAAGCCAAGAAAAAAATCTTAAATAAACGAAACATTCAATCATTCATTGTTAAAAAATTTCCAGCAAAAAATGTTTATTACTCTCTCTCCAAATGGTTAAATCCTGAAAAAATGGGACGAAAAAGCAATTTAATTAAATGTTTAGGTACTAATTTAGTTTTTGATTTTGATATAATAAATGATATTTTTGACATAAATCAATTTGAATCAGGAAAAGAAGAAGTATTAAGATTAAAAAAATATCTCAAAAATAATTTTGGATTTTCTAAATTCGCTTATTTATGGACTGGCTATAAAGGATTTCACCTTTATGTATTAGATTATGATAATAGTGAATTTTATTTTAAAAATATTGAAAATTCAAATAATGAAATTGAAGATATTAATAATGTCGAGATATTAAATAGAGAATTTATTAATAAAATCATACAAGAAGAAAATTTTCCCATTGACTTTAATGTCCTTCTTGATTTAAAAAGAATTATAAGACTCCCCAATACTTTACATGGAAGTACTGGTCTCCAGTCAATTTTACTTGGCACTGAAAATGAATTAAAAAATTTTACAATTGACCGATCATTTCAGTTAAATAATTCCTTTAATCTCAAATTATTTTTCATAAAAGATGTCCCTGAAATTAATTTTAATAGCATATCAATTGGTCCATATAATAAAGGTGATATAAAATTAGTTCCATCAGATATAGGTTGCTTTTTAATACTTAGAAATACAGCTAAATTAGTTTCAAGACCAAAAGAAATCAGTTTGAATGATTTAGAACCATATGTTTGGCTTGAAAATAAAATTAGATGGTGTAAAAATTGTAATATTCCAATAATCGAAATGAAAAAATGTCCAGTATGTTCATATCCTACATTTTTGGTCCATTTATCTGGAGTTGGAGATGTACGTCCTGCTTTTAAAATAAATATTGAACGAATACGGAATATTATTAATTCCCAGTATGGAACTCCAAGTGGACAGATTTTAATACCAAATAACAAAATTATATTACTAAATAGGGTTCCTAGAGTAAAATCGCGTCAAATGGAAGTTATTATAGACGGTCAAATTATCGGAAAAGTTAAATATAATGAAGAAATTCTTAAATTTATCTTTATCCCTTCTATAGAAGGTGCAAAAAGGTTATATGCTGCAGGTAAAGGAAATTGGATAAAGATTGCCCCTAATAAAAATTTCAAAACATTTCAATTTTTGGATAAAGAAGATATTATTGATTCAAATTTGACCAGCCTACAACCTAACGATTTAGTTTTTATTGTCCGAAAAAATCATGTCATAGGAATTGGAAAACCTACGTCAAAAAAATTTAAATCCGATAAAAAATTTGTTCAAATACTTAATTTACAACCCAAATTCAAGAATAATGAACTTCCTGGGGGTCAAAGTTGGTCTCAAGTCATTAAAGCAAATAATAAAATTTTAAATAAATATGAAGAAGAGTCCATTTTATTCATTAAAAAAATAAAAGATCTCTATAAAGAATTAAAAGTTACTGTCCCATTTTCAGGAGGTAAAGATAGTTTAGTTACTGTTGCACTTACTATGAAGGCGTTAGATGATTTTACTGTAAATTATGTCAAATCTGAAATAGAATTTCCAGAAACTAATAAATATGTCGTTGATTGTATTAAAAAATTGGGATTACTAAATAAATATATCCAAATAGATGAGCCCAGAGATTTGAAAACCATTTCTGAACTCTTAGGTCCACCTCAATTAGACAACAGATGGTGTTGTAAAATTTATAAATTTGGACCTACTAATAAACTCTATCGAAAACAATTTCCAGATGGGTGTTTATCGTTTGTAGGTTTAAGGTCTTATGAAAGTAATAGTCGAACACTTAATTATAGATTAAATATAAATCCTTGGCTACCAAATGCCTATAGCGTCCATCCAATTTATGATTGGAATGCACTATTAATTTGGCTTTACATCTTTAAAAATAATTTGCCTATTAACCCTATTTATGAACATTATGGGCGCGAACGAGTTGGGTGCTGGATCTGTCCATTCCAAGATCCTTCAAATTTCCATTTACTTCGGGAAGACCATGAAAATTTGTGGAAATATTTAAAACAAATACTTAAACAGTATATTGGTCATTACCAAATTTCCGATGATTTTATTATTTATGGGTTATGGCGGTGGATTGAACCTCCTCAAAAAGTGAAAAATTGGGCAAAATCTAAAAAAATTGCGTTAATTCCTTTAAAAAATATTAAACAAAATGAAAAAAAGATATTGCATATTAATAACGAAACTAAATCAAAAAATATATTTAAAATAAATGGAATGATCGAAAACTTCTCTAATATAAACAACATTTTGAATATTATAAATATCATTGGAAAGCCATATATAAATACTACAGAAAATTCCCTTAATATCAATATAAAAAATGGAAATTTGAAAATATTCTCTGATGGTAATTTTGAAATAACAGCAGATAATAAAGATATAGCAAATGAACTTATTAAAAATTTGAAATCAACTTTATTAAGACTCCAATATTGTATTGGTTGTTTAAATTGTCTTTCTATATGTGATCAAGGCGCTATTTATCAAATATCTTCTGAACTACCCCCACTTATAAATAGTAACAAATGTATTCATTGCTTAAAATGTAATTATTGGTGTCCAATAGTAAAATATAGTATTTTCTAATTCAGACAATTAATTACAATTAGATTTTCTTAAAATATTCCATTCAAAAGACTTATATGTTTAAAATGACATTAAAAAATGTCATATTTTTTAAAATCTTACGGATTAAAACAATTGAAAATAAGACTTAATAAAAAAAAGAATTGGAAATTTACTTTTTTAAATTTTAATAATGCAGTGGTTGAAATGCAGATTAAAAAAATCTGCAAATCATCTTTTCATCCTCATCGCATATTTGCTCGTCAAAAGGGGTTCCTAAAGAGAATTTCTTTAGGGTACCGCCCCTTGATTTTTATAATGGAAACAATATTTAAAAAAGTTTTCTATAATATGATGTGAAATTAAAGATGAAAGATTTTAATTTACAATCATTAAAATGGACCTCGGATTCTATTAAAAAAGAAAATTATTCATTAAATGCAGCAATTACCAAATTGGAAAATGCACTCATATTCATTCTCTCAAAAAATAGTTTTAAATTAGGGTTATTAACTATTTCAATACCATCTAAATTTCAAGTTGGTGATAGTAGAATAAGTTCAACTACTATTCCACTAGCTTTCGGTGGTAAAGATGAATTAATATCTAAAGCATTCGGCGAAAAAATCTCTCATAAAACAAATCTACCTGTAATCTCAATAGTAAATATAGGCGATTATAATAAAGAAATGATTAACGACTGTATGGAATTAATAGACAGATTGTTAGAGAATTTACAATAAAAAAATTATTATAAATTAATTTGAATCTTAATCTTCTCTATCTCCAAAAATACTTCTAAAAAACTTTGCTCCTCTTTTTATACCTTCACTAATTGTATCAATGATATTTCCTTTTTCCGATTCAATTAATTCAATTAACCCTTCTACTATTATTTGTTGGACTGTCCTACTTATTGCTCTCAATAGTTTTGTTCGCTCTTTTCTGTCCATCAAAGAAAGGAATTCTAAAAATGATTTTCGGATGCCTGGCGGGAATGTAAAATAATTTCGGAACCTATCAGACATAAAATATAATACAAAAATAATAATTATTGATATATATATTCCCAAAGTTAGAATATAATTTGTTAACGAGAAATCTTGAAACAATATTAATGAAAATAAATTCATTCCAAAAAACAAACTGAAATATCTTAAAAACAGCAACTGAATGCTTAATATTAATACCATAATAATTAAATAATAACTTAATTTATCTGTTACTCCCGGCTTTTCTTCTGTTATTGGAATTTCTACTTCATTATCTATTTGTTTATCACTGATATTATCAATTATAATTACTGAATCATCTGATTCATCAAAAATAACTTCTTCCTCGGTTCTATTTCTGCTTTTATCCTCTATATTTCTTGGCGCATCTATTTTTACGCTTGAAATCCCTCCTTCTGTCTTCCAATATTTTACATGTTGGACCATACTTAAAAATGTCATACTAAAAATTAATAGGTCGATTGTAATAATTAAAAAAGTATTCTCATAATAAAAATACAAGAATATAAATGAAATTAGATACAATATAGAAATAATACTTTTATAAATATCATTAAACTCAAATTTTAGTGTTTTAAATATGGAGATTGAACTTAAAATACCTGCCGTAATACCAAAAATCGCTAAAATAATATGATATGGATTCCAAGAAATTAAATATTCATATATTGGATAAATAAATAAAAAGAAACTTGCTATTGTTAGAAATTTAAATACTTTTTCAAAAAAGAAATGCCTTGGAGATTTGCCCAACATTAATAATTGTAAATACCAGGAATTTTGGGTATTTTTTATAAAAATTACTATATTTAATACCATTAAGATCAGACTAATTAAAATAATAAATCCAGTTAAATCATAACATAAAGCTAAGAATGAATTATTCATAATAATATAAACAGAAATAATACTGATTAACCCTAATGAAATTAATATCCTTAGTATACTTGATTTGATCTTTAAAAAAATTACACTAGAAATTAAAAACCCAATCATAACACTAAATTGAATAGCCATTATATATTGAAACGGAATAATACCAATTATTGGAATTAGAGACCCTGCAAGAGAACTAGATACGATCATTACTAATACAATACTTGTAAAAAATAAATTAATTCCTTTAGATAATGTTTTTATTCCACTTAAAATCATTCTATTTATTATCCAGCTTAAAGATTTCTCGATATATGACATTAAAACCACTTTTTTTAGATTTCCTAATTTTAATTATTTTATATGAGCAACATTTCTTTAAAAAACATATCTATATAAAAATTTGCCATTTAATTTATTTAAATTTTAGTTAAAAATTATATTTACCACAATAATAAAATTTTTTCAGTTAAATAATTATTTGATTCAAAAAAAATGAAATACTTAATAAAGGAGATAGTTTGATTCCTTTAATCGAGATATTAAGTCCTTTAAAAGGCTCGCAATTTGAATTTCTTCTAGATACATTTTCTGAAATTATTAAATATCTAAAGGTATTGGAAGTAGACCTAAAAAGGGAAAATTGGGATGAAAAAATAAGAAAAGTCTGTAATAATAATAGTAATCTTATGAATCATCCAATTTATTCAATTTTTAGTGATATTCTTTCAAAAAGTATAATTATAAACAGCGTGAAAATTCATGACTCTATTCGGGAGGCTTTTTTATATAAAATTGCATTATTTTCGCCAAATTGCCTAGAAGATTGTCCTGACCCCCATGGATGTTGTCATTCAAGTTATACGGTTAGTAAATTGGATTATTACAGGATTTTAAATGAAAAATTACTCTCACCATCTCAATTTATTAAAACGAATAGAAAAATTATTTTGAAAACTAAAATTTATCAAAACGAGGTTACATGCACTGCCTTGAAAGACGGCACGAGGGAATGTTTAATCCATAAATATAAACCCTCTACATGTGCAAAATACCCCATTATAAACGCGGTCAATAAATGGGATAAAAACCTTAAATGTTGGGTAGGACGTTGCGCACATTTTCCAGGTGAAAAATCTTGGGGGACAAAAATCAGTCCTAAAATTCTAGATGCACTTAGAACTTTATGGGTCAAATCTCAAATTATTTGGGAAGTAAATTATGATTTGCTTAATAATAATGACCAAATTAATAAAAATCATAAATTGCTTACAATTTTAGACCATATTCAAGGTATAAGAAAATGCCAATATATTATGGACAAGGAAAAAATCATTGCAAATCTATTAGATGAATTTGATAAAGAAGATATTGAATATATTTATAATTTTATTGTCAAAAATCATTGAAACTATCATTTATTTTTTGTTAATATTAATTTTTCTAATAAAATAAAATCTAATTGGTAATAAAATTAGTAGATTCAAAAAAATCAAGCCAATTATTGAATAATTTGTTCCTCTTTTTTCTATCATAAGTTTGTACAAAATAAACGTGAATAATTTTGCACAATTACTCACTAATGAAAAATTTATTTTGTCAATAGTATCTTGTGCCGTATGCATCCAAACATAATAATCGTCTTGTTCAAAAATCCAAGCTGTGGGTATATTCATATACATAAAATTAGCATGATCTGACCTTGCAGTAGCTGGATATATTGCATATGATTTAGAGATGTGTAAATTCATAGTAGTCCCACACTCAATAATATACCTTGCCAACCAATTTGAATCTTCATTGGAAATTACTGTATGATATTCGCCGTATCCAATCATATCAAAATTTATTACACAAAGTAAGGTCGAAATTGTTTGTGGATTATTAATAATCCAAGAATTCGATCCACATAGACTTTCCTCTTCTCCGGATGTTAATAAAACAATCAAATTTCTCTGGGGAATAATTCCTTTTAAAATAATTTGAAGTAATCTAGCTATTTCAATAATACATGCTACAGAGGCTGCATTATCATTAGCCCCTGGCGCGATATTGTCCACTGAAATAGAGTCATAATGCGCCATTAACAATATATTTGAATTTAATTTAGTTTGATTTTTTAATTTACCTATCACATTTATTGCTTTTGTATTATTAAACGGAAAATATTGAAAAAACACATTTGATATATTATTTTTTTCTAATGCATTTCTAATATAAAATGCAGAATAATTACAATTAAGAGTTCCAGTAATTCTAGAATTATTTTCACATAATTTTGATACTGTATTGATAATATTATTTTTATTAATATTGTTATTAATTTCGTAAATTATGTTCAAATAATTATCATTAGACTTTATCTCTGTATAATATGGAATTACGTTAAAAATCAAAAAAATTATTATTAAATTTTTCAATTTCATTTTAAATACTTATATTTAATTTCAATAAATAAATTTTTGTTATATTTTAAATTATCTAAGAAACAATTAGTTATTTTTAATTCTAATCAATAATATTTACACTGTTATTTCATAATATTTGCAATTGGTTCGACAAAAGTGAATTGCTTAACTAAATAAATATTTAGTCATGGTGCACGTTTATTCCTCCTTGATTTTTTCAATTTTAATTTTTTATTTTTCATATTTCTCTAAAAAAATAAATATTAATACTACCCTTAAAATTGAACTAAAAAGTTAAATGTACAATTATCATGGTTTAATTTCAAGATTATACCGAAAAAAACCTAATTTGATGTTAAAAAAATTATTTTGCATATATATACTATCATCGTAATAAAAATAAAAAAATATAAAATTTTGTTGATAAAAATTAATTTTCATTAATATTTCAATTTTTCATATTTTTTATTAAGAAGTGATGATGATGATATTAAACCAAAATATTTATATATTCTTATCTTAACTAGGTTAAAATTAGACAATATTCCCAATTATATGTCTATTAATAAATTAACTTTGAGGTTTGAAATATGGCTAGAAAATATATCGCATGGTCCCCGATAAGGGCACTTATGGCTGAAAATGGAGCCAAAATCGTAGCTAGGGAAGCTGTAGATTACTTGGTTTCTTATTTTACAGATATTTGCATTGAAATAACTCAACGAGCAATGATATTAGCTAAGCATGCAGGCCGAAAAAAGGTAAATAAAGCTGATATCCTTTTAGCGATTAAAAATATGTAATATTATTAAATAGTATATATCTGTAATTAGAAATAATTCCTAAAAACTCTATTTTTTTATTTATACTTTTCCCTCTTTTTAATAAGATCTACCATAGATTTTTATAAATTATAATTTTAGTATTTATTAATGATAGAGATTGAAGATATTTGGCATAATGATGTGAAAAAGATTTCAGATACAATCAACAAATTGCATCAAATCCATGATTTTTCAGGGGTAATTAAAGAAATCTCCAAATTAATTGATTTTTTTAAAAAAGAAATACCTAAAAAACAAAAAGAAGAAAAAAAACTGTATTTTAAACAATGGAGCTCTTATCAAGCTTTATTGAAAATAATTAAAAATAATCCCAAATATTTATTCGAATTTAAACAAGATTTAGTCTGGTTATCCCGTTCACAGAACCAAACAATATATGAACGAGCGCGAGAATTAATAAATAAATTAAATTGGAAACCAGAACATGAAAAATGTCTATATCTCACCATAAATGATTTTAATAAAATAATAAAAAATAAAGATGAAATATCGATTAATGATATTGCAGAAATTTTGGAAATAAATTTTGAAGAGGCATTAGACTGGGTCAAGCAGTTAATTAAAGAAAAACAAATTAATGCTTACATAGCTAATAATATAGTACACATTATTTAATTCTATATTTATAGAATATATAACTTATAACCTCTAATTTTTTTAATTATAATGTTTTTTTTGTAATTTACTGATATAATTTTATGCCTTTTATTTTTCAAGGATTAAATACAAACGCTTTAATTTATTAAATTTCTTTTTTTTATTCACTGAAGGATTATTGAACTATTTTTTTTAGACTATTTTCACATTATAAATTGATTAAAAATGTAAACATTTTTTTTAAACTTATCTATTTTTTACGTTATTCAAGACTCTAATCTGCAAAATATCTAACATTAATTTGAAATAGAATTTAAATAATACTTATTGCTAAATTAAAATTAAATGTTTTATTTTTAGTGAGGTAATATGAATAAAGACGTTTTATTGTCTGAGAAACCAATAATAAAAATTGTAATAAGTGCCACTAGATTCGCAAATTTTGGTCTTTTAAAAGAGGATTGGGGCGAAGTGTATGGGTTGCTACAAGGTAAAATTGAAGGTGAGAATGTTATTGTCACTGATGCAATTCCATTTACTCATACAAAAAAAGATGAATCTGAATTATTTCTGAAGGTTGGGTTTGGTCCTGAAGACTACGTAGCAGCAGCTGAGTTATCTGAAAAAATTGCACCAGAGTTTTTTGTAGGTTGGTATCATTCACACCCCAATATCGATTTATTTTTATCTGATTTTGATAATGAAACTCAACTAGGCTATCAAAATCAAAATCCTGATGCAATAGCTTTAGTTATTGACCCATTTCTGATCATTAAAAATCTGGATTTAGATATAAATAGCCTTGAATTTAATAATGAGAAAACTTTTGGGTTTAAAATTTTTCGACTTGAAGGTCCTGAAATTAATTTAGAATCAAAATTCTATGAAGTAAAATGGCAATTTCAAGGAGATATCGGAAGTACAAGAGAAAAAATAAATTCGTTAATTGATAAAATACCTCAATTTCTACCAGCTCAAAATTTAAAAGCCCGCCTTGAAAAATTTATTGAATTAAATAATGAAAAAGTCAAAAAACAATTTTATTCCCTGTCAGATTATATTAATCAAATTAAAAAAAAGGATAGAAAAAAAAGGCAAGAAGTTTTTGAAAAGCAATACCCTGATATTAAAAAGTTTAACGATAAATTAATTGAGATAATTAAAACTAGAATATATTTTCTGGATTTTGTTGAATATAAAGAATATAATATAAGAGATGAATTTATTCAGCGATTAAATGATTTGTTAAGTTATGTTATTGAAATTAACAATAAACTAGAAAAATTAAAAAATGAAATTTGATTATTTTTCTTTATCATTTTTTATTTTTAATAACATTTCATTTAATTTTTTATCTGAAATTCCTAAAACATATAATAGACCAATTAAATTTTTTTGTGTAATCACGCCATCTGCAAATTTTTTTAATACTGGTTTTGGGTTAAACGCAATTCCAAGGCCTGATTCATTCAACATAAATTTATCTGTTGCTCCATCTCCCACAGCTACTATTTCATCTTTAGAAATACCTTCTAACTCAGCTATCCATGAAATCAATTCACCCTTTTTTTTACCGTCAATTATCGGCTCTTCTAATTCCCCTGTCAATTTCCCATCTTTTATTATTAATTTATTGGAAAAAACATAATCGATCCCTAACTTTTGTTTTAAAATATTTGTAAAATAATCAAATCCACCACTTATAATCGCAATTTTAAACCCCATCATCTTTAATAAATTAATTAACTCTTCAGCGCCAGGTGTTAATATCATATTTTTTGCAATAGTTTCCAATACACTAACATTAACACCTTCTAAAAGTTTAACTCTTTGCTTTATTGCTTCTATATAACTTATTTTTCCTTCCATAGCTTTTAATGTTATTTCCTTAACTTCTTCCCCTGCTCCAGCTGCAATAGCAATCTCATCAATAATTTCTTGCGTTATTAATGTACTGTCCATATCAAAAACAATCAGTTTTTTCGTTTTATTATAGATATCTTCTTTTTGAATTACTGAACTTAAGCCAATATCTTCACAAACTGCCTGAATTTCCATCCTAAAATCATTAGAACTTATTAATAAGTCGCTAATATCAATTAACATTTCCATTGCAAATAATTCTCCTCTACTCGTCATTCTTATATGTTCTATATTGACTTTATATTTTTCAAAAAGCTTCGACAAATTAAAAACTATTCCTGGTCTATCTGGACCTAATGCAGTTAATAAAATAAGCTTTTTATCAGATTTCCTCCTTCCTTTTTTATATTTTTCAATTGAAATCTTTAAATCATATTTTTTACCTAAATCGGCATAAATTTCTCTTAACTCGTTGATCGATATTTTTTCATCATTTAGATCAATTATTATAAACATCGCAAAAAGTCCTCTCATTGAACGAGCTTCAATATCTACTATATTGATTTTATTATTGACCAATTTTTCTGTTATAATTGAAACTAATCCCGGCCTGTCCTTTCCTAAAATAGAAAATACTGCAAAATTTGAATTGCTATTATTTGGTATCATTTTTATTTCACAAATTTTTGACCACAAAATATTTTAAATAAATATTTACTCAACTTCTAATTCTCAAATTTATCACTTGAAATATTAATTTTATTTTATTAAATTAAATCATAATATTAAAAAAAAAGATTTACAATTTTTTTCCACAATATGGGCAATATTGAGTACCTTTGGTCAATACAGAACCACAATTTGAACAATAGATTGTCTCAGGCCCCTCTTTTTTCTTCTTCTTGTCCCCTACCGTTATTACTAGTCCCAGAATAAAAATTGGAAATCCAAATATAGCCGCCATTGACCAGTAAATATTTAAATAAATTGATAAAATAATTCCTAAAATCAAAGAAACTAATCCAATAATTGTCAACGATTTCAACATTTGTTTGACCTTCAATTACTATTATTATCCTAATATTAATTAACTTTTGCAAAAATCATATTGTATAAGTATAATGTCTTTTAATAATTTATTTAAAATTAAATCAAACTTTTTAAACTGAAGATAATTAAATTGATACTGTTTATCTTTCTTATTTTAACAAGACCCTTTTAATTTTATTCCTAAGTTTTTCAGAAACCATGGGTAATGGTCTTCTAACATAAGGTGGGATTGGACTACCTGATAAAATTACCGCTTCTTTTATTATTGATGGTAATAAATTGAGTCCATATGTCAATATTGATATTTTTTTTGATATAATCTTCCAGATTTTTAATTGCTCATTTATGTCATTTTGTTCTACTGCACTAAAATATTGCACTAAATTTCTAGGTATATAATTTCCTGAGCCTAATATTGCCGATCTTATCCCAATTTCAATTGAACCTTTCAGCATCATATCTGTACCAATTATTGTAGTAAAATCTTCGGGCGCTTCTTCTAATAATTCTTTTATTATATTAATTGGTACCGCCGTTTCTTTAACTCCAATAATTGCTCCTGTCTCAGCCAATTCGACTAAAATTTTTGGTAATAAATCCACTCCTGAAACAAGCGGAAAATTGTATGCTATCAATGGTATTTTTAAATTATTTGAAAGTTCTACATAGTATGATATAATTTGGTCTTTCTCCAAAGGAAAATATGTCTCTAATATGGCTATTACAGCATTAGCGCTGCTTTTATAAGCAATTTCTCCCAATTCAATTGATTCTTTTAAATTTGTAGAAGAAACACCTACAATATATTGTACATCTGGATAACTAGAGGACAAAAATTTTCCAATTTCTTGAATTAATTTAACTTTCTCATCAAAATTTATGTATGCAAATTCCCCTGTTGAACCTAATATTAAAACAGATTTAATTCCATTTTTTATTAAGTATTTTATGTGATTTTTCATTGATATGATGTCTATTTTTCCTTCTTGACTAAATGTAGTTATACATGCTGGAATAATTCCGTTTAAATTCAACTTTTTCATGATTTATATTTATATAAATTTAAAAATTTATTTTTAATGAGATATACTATATTTTTGTCTTAAAATAAAAATAGAACATTTAAAACATTAATTTTTGAATTTAATTCAAGGTTTGGAATCCGTACTGTTTATAAATAATCTTCTAAACTACTTTGTAAGTCATCTACTCGAATACATAAATCTATTAATTCATTCTTCAAGTCGTTAGCAAGTTCTTTTTCCTTAAATTCCACTAATTCAAGCATATCTAACCTTTGATCTATATCTTTTTTAATTGATTTACATAAATTTTTTAGGTCCATTGACTGTGAACTTTTCATTAATTTAGTAATCTGTAAATCTCCTTTATTATTTTTATTAATACAAAAAGTCTTAAAATTCTCAAATTGCATCAACAAATTAGACCAATTTTTTTTAATCAAATCCTTATAATTCTCCTTTAAATTATATCTAGGCAACAATTCTGCAACTCTTAACATTAATTCATCAATTAAAACTCTTATAAGTAGTGCATCATCATGACATTTCCAACTTATTTCTATTAATTCACTATCTTTTACATCAAACATATTAAATCCAAAAATTTGATCTGACACCATAACTTTTTTTAATATATATTCAATCCTTAATTGGTTAAACAATAAAAATATTGAATTTGGAAATATATTCTTAAATTTCTTATGAAATTTATAATCCTCATTTTTAATCTCAATTTTATCTTTATTATTCCCCAAATATCTTGAACTAAACCACCCTACTATCTCATTTTTATTTATACTCTTTGAAATTGTATCAATATATGATAGTTCATCTGATATTCTCATTGAATTTTCCTTATCAAAATCATGCTCTAAAGGAATCGCACTTAAAATATGTATTTCTGCTCCCTCTAATGCCCCTATCAAAATACCAAAAACTTCCTTCCACTCTTCTAATTTTATCTCAAAATTTGCAAATCGAGAACATGAACCCACAATATTTAATATTGCGTTTCTCGTAATTGTCACATTATAAATAATAACCACCTTTAATGCTTCTATTTAAATTATATTATTCTTTATTTAAAAATAATTGTGCGATTCTATATCATATTAAAAATCAATTCTTAATTATAAATATTTAATAATTTTCAAAATGAATCAAACAAATCTTAATTTTTCTCCTTTTCTTTTATTTTGAAAATACTTTCAAATTTTTTATTTTACTGTTAAATACTTCTCTTTTTATTCTTTTAAAATACGTATCTTCAATAATAATAATTTGCTTAATTTTAATTGAAACAAAATACACGAAATAATATAAAAACAAAGGAGTATTTTTAGAAATTTCTTTTAAAATAGTCGATAATAAAAAAAAATTAGTTATATTTTATTTTTTTAAAAAAATTATTTTATAGAATAACGTTTTCTGTCTCTCCATTCCTGGATTTTTCCATTGTTAAACCTTTTCACGCGGGAATAATAACCGGTCACTCTGCTCCACCATTCTATATATTCGTCTCCAGCACCACATTTTGGGCATGTATT
>SUPR01000147.1 GCA_005191425.1 Candidatus Helarchaeota ASGARD archaeon Hel_GB_B | reverse complement strand
ACAATTACCTGTAGGGTTGGGACAATAAATCGGGATCTTTATCTTGCTAATAGCTCCATTCACTTCAATTGAAATGTGTTGAAAAAATCTACTTTGTTTAGGAATAATCATCACACCCTAAATTATATCTACCTAGCTGAATCCTTCTATTGTATATAAATGTCTTTTGGTATGAGTAGAAGGAAGAATTCTATCATAATTATTGAAGTAAATAATAGATACCAGTAGGAATTCCAGTAAGGGTCGATAAATACCTATTTTATTGGTTCAAACCTTAAAGTTGATTTTAAAATCCAATTGTAAAACCAAAAAAGTCTTTTTAAATTGATACTAATAGTAAAAGGGACTATAACAAATTTCACTTATATATTTTTGTCGGGCAATGGAATTGAAAAAATCTCAAAAAATCGCCCATTTAACAAAAATAAAAAAAATTATATTAATTTCAATTAAACATCAATTAATTTATAATTTTTAATATTCAAAAATAATTGTTGATAAAGTCAGGAGTTGAGATAAATATTAAAAGAAAATATTTTGGTCATAGATTTGGAATTCACAGATAATCATAATCAAAACGCTCGGAAATTAATAGAGTTAGGGGCTGTTTCTTTAAATTTAAAAAATGGAAAAATAAATCCAAAAATTAACAAAATTATTAAAGAAGATGAATTTGAAGTTAATACATATAAAAATGATTGGATTTTTAAAAAAAGAAAAGATCTAAGTGCTGAACTTATAGTTGAAAAAGGAATACCGTTTCATGATGTATTAACAGAGCTATCAAATTATTTAGATAATTATACTTTTGCCTTTTATGGAAATGATATGAAGGACCTAAGAGATATCTCTATGAAATATTTAGGTAAAGACATTTTTTCTGACATCAATTATTTTAATATTCAAATTTATGCGACAGCTTTTTGGAATTATTTCATAGATAATATGATAAAAATAGAATCGAATAAGAGCAAAAAAATGAAAATGGAAAAATTAATAAGGAGAAATAATAAAACTATTTCATTAATTTATATCTCAGAATTGTTTAATCTTATTGATAATGCCGTTTCAGAACGAATTGGTTCACTTGCTTATTTAGAAAAGAAAATTCACAATCTTTTTCCTTATATTGAAAATAATTTTGATTATTCATTTCAAACTTTAATTATAAATGAACTTGAAGATATGCTAATTAATTTAAACTCTTTAATATTTAGCCCCTTATATGACCCATTTGCTGACCTTGATAATTTTTTTTCATTTGTTTTTTCATTTAACCACTATTATTTTATTGATAAAGGATTTTTCTACTAAAGAAAGTCGGACCATTCTGCATGGATTGGGCATTGAAAAAACTCGAAGTTTCCTATATGCCTTATTTTTCATTCTTTTATTTTTGTGATCCTTCTATATATTTTTTATATTTTATTATTGAGATAAATTCAAATAAAATTATACTTAGAAAAATTATAAACTCGATAATTATAAAAATAAATATTGGAAAAACGATACCAATATAATTATTAAAGATTTGATCTTTAAATATAATAAATATAAAAAGTTCTTTTATTAAAAAAATTGTTATCTGTAGAATTAATTGATTTATCATAAAATTAGAAACTTTTTTGTAGAATACATTATCATTTTTATGACCTTTATTAATTCTGAGTTCTAAATTATATAATTCTCTTATTATTTGTCTTATACATTTTATAATAATATTATTCATTGAAAAAAATAGTAATGTAATTGGTATCAGCCAAAAATAAGGGATAAAGATACAAAATATGAAAACTTCAATTGTTGTCATTAAAATAAATTTGTTTTGGTCTAAATTCATTCTTTTTAAATTTTTTATAATACCAAAATATTCAGAAAATTCTCCGCTTGTTGTTCCATTGACATGCATCAAAGTTCCATTTTCATAATTGGTTTCATAATTTTTTATAAAATACAACATTTTATTTCTAAAATTTATTAATTTTCCAAATGCGACAATATATGTTGGTGTCATGATTATTATATAATCAAACATAGGTAGTATAAAAACTACACTACATGTGTATCTAATTAATAGGAAATATTCATAAAATATTATACCCGTAGGATCTGTCTGATTTACTAAGAGCCAACAAATATGATCGAATATGAGTATTGCTGATATATAAAATATCTTAATTATTGAAAAATAATTAAATCTAATTTTAATGGTTTTTTCTAATGTTTTAAGCTTTTTTTTAATATCATTAATTGAATTATATTTTTCCTTTAGTTTATTTTTATTTTTTATTTTAAAATAAATATAATAAAAACTTAAAATACTTCCTAAAAAAAGTACAACCATTCCTAATAAATAATTTTCATTATAGGGTAATTCTAAAAGGTCTTCTATTAATTCCATTATATTATAACCCATAAAACTTAATCGAAAATCTTTAAATTTAAATTATTTTATATATTTTTTTCCATATCATTATATTTTATTATTATTTAATTTTTAAATTAATTTATTGGATTAAGAATAAAGTAAACCATAACTCGGCTAAAAATTCAACACTATAGATAAACAATCTTAGACCAAAAAACATAAATATTAAATTACATAAAATTATTGCACAATATCCCATAGCATTTTTTCCCGTTTTTGATTTTAATAAGACATGATCTATAAGAAAGATTAGTATTAAAGATATTACATGTAATATAATAAAAGTCAAATTCAAATAATCAAAAGAAAAACTTGATTGAAAAAAACTAATTAAAATTTCTAAAGAGGACTCAATAAAGCTAAATAAATCAAAGGTTACTTTGCCTATTAATACACCCAAAAAGCTAAAGCCATCCAATAAAAATACTAAGGAAAATCCAATCAAAAATACAATTAAATTTAAAATGTATTCCGAAGATTGATCATCATTCATTAACATTGATTTAGTAATTGAATTTGTAATTACTATCTCAAATATGGTGAGAATTCCTATTAATAAAAATGGAATTACCATAATATATTGGGAAGCTGCATAAAACATCAAAATATAAAGACTCAAAAATGTTAATATAATGATTTTTGCTGCTATCATACCTTCCATAAGTTTTTGATAATTTGATGTGGTTTCTATATTTGATCCCGTCATATTTCTAATTTCGAATCTTTTAATCTTTGAAAATTCTATCCCATCAATATATATATTAATATTCGATTCTGGAAGTTCCATATCTAAAATTTCATCATACTTCCATACAATTTTATATTCTAACGAAAAAGTGTGGTTATTTACATTATCTATTATAATAAATTTTGTTAAATCTACCAGTAATACTGAATATTGATTTTTATTAAAAGTACAAATACTAAGTATGAAGAATAAACCAAATAGGATAACAATAAATAAAAGTTCAAAAGCTAAAGACATTAGCAATAAAACTAAAATAATAATTTTAACAGCATTTTCGAGGGCTTGTTTGGCGGACTCAGCGAAGGAAGCCAAGAGCTTCAACCCCCATCTAGCCAAAAATTCCCACAACTTTACGAACAAATATATGGTCGCCAGAACCGCTGACACCACCAATATTAGCCCCGTTATAATCAAAAAGAACCATAAATTTGGACTATTGGGCTTATCTCCAGTCGGACCATTCTGCATTGCTTGGGCATCGAACGGGACTATTTTTAATATATCTGATGCGAGTTCGAGCCGCTCTATAGCCCCCACCTTGTTGCAGACCGTATATTCATAAGTCTGGTGTCCTGTGGCATTTTCTAATAATAATTGTAATATAGCCATCGCTTCATCCGCAGTGGTACGGTTTTTGGCGATTAAACCTTCCACGTGCTCACTGACAGACTCCTCATCTCTGTCCATCCCATAAAAGTCCGCAGGTACTCCAGACCAAGAATCCTCTCCTAATTCCGCAGGTATTTCCTGATTTTCCAGCATAGCGTGCAGCTTCGTATTTAGGAACAAGCTGACCAGAATTAATATTACTAATTCCTTTTAATAATAATTACTCTAAAATTCAATTTATAAAATATTATATCCTAATAATAATAATGCTATAATCAACAACACACCTAAAATACCCAATATAAGTGTACCAATATTTCCTAATTTTTTCCATTTATTATAAAATTCTATTGAATCTTCCATCGCATCATAATCTTTATTGAAGAATAATTGTTTAAACAAAAATTTTTGTCCAACAAACAATAAAAGAAATGGTGTCGGGTATAATTTATAGACAGCAGCTACCAGAAAAACCCACTGACTTATTATTAATGCCTGAAAACTAGTCTCCATCTCAATAATCAATTCTTTCTTCGTTTTATATCTTAATTTAAGGAACAGCCTATATCTTTTGTTCAATTTATAGACCGGGTACCATTCACCCGCCCAAATCCATACAAAAAAAATCGCCGAAACATAAATAATTGCTTGTGCCCAATTTAATGGAAATCCTATTACAAATAACCAAATCAACATCCCATGTGTGTTATTGACAAGACCATAATTCGCCTTCACTTTATTAAAACCTCTATTTTTATTAACTCTTTTATTATTCCACCATATAACTAGAGTAATAACCGCGACTGGACTGATCATCACAATGACTGCAAGTATCAGGGAAAAATCTATATACGTTGTCCTAAATATCTCAATTACCGGGGTTAAATTGACTTTTCTACCCAACATATCGGAAAATAATACACTTGGCATTAGGTAAAACCAGATTACAATAAAAAAAGAGGCAAATTCATACATCATCTTCATTGAAGGGATATCAAGTCCTTTTTTTTTTCATAATGCTCTGGTCTAACATTTTTATCGCTATTTAATATTTTTACTTTTTTTTCTAAATAATTAATATCATTTCACTTTAATCTAATTATATTAAAAGAGAATAATTTAATAAAATACTTATCAATATTTTTTTAATTTAATAAAAACGCTCTCAATTTAATAATTATATCCATCTTATCTATATCTTTTTTAATAAATTTTATAAATTGATTTGATATATTTTATTTAATTTTTATTATATTATAATCAATACCATTGTATGAATTATCAATAAAATTATAAATAAATAATAAACCAAATTATAAGATGCTATCTTTTCATTTATAAATCCAATCCAAATTAAAGCAATTATAACACCAATAGATCCTAAAATAGCCAGAATTTTTGCGACTATCTTAATTTTATCAGTATTACTAACAGTTTTATAAATAGCTCGCATCGCCAGAATGAATGGTATATACACAAGAATGATAAACGCAATGATGCTCTCAATTACGGTACTTTTTATCCATCTTATATCTAAAACAACTGCTATAAGCCCAATAATTGCCACTATAAAATTAAAGATCGCCTTTTTCGACCCTTTATAATAAGTTTTTGATTCGTCTTCTGAGCACGCAAGGCTCACCATTCCGCCAGCTAAAAAGATTCCTACAAGTATTCCTACTATTAAAAATAGTGGATTCGCTTCCAGCAACTCCTTATTATAGGAAAAGAACGGTAAAATACACCCTAGTACTAAAGCAACTGCTGTAAGAATTATAACAAGCATACACCACCTGGCCCAATTATCATTTATGTCGTATATTAGCCCCCAGATACCAAATATAATGGCAAATGTAGTGAGTGTTATTGATAATCCGATAAGAAACGAAGATATATATATATTCATGTTTAAATGGTGCGCTCTCAATATCTTCAGACTCTTCATTTGATAACGGGTTGTTAATTTTAGTTTGATAGGTGAGAGTATCTCCTAATAATACAAGATCCTTTTTATATCCAGGACCCAATTGAACCATTCGTAAAGGGCATTAACGTAATTTTAATTCCTGTTAGCCTATTCTTAAATACTAAATTACATGCAATGATTGAAAACCAAGAGATACCGGACGTATTGAGCGAGAATTCTGCTTCGGGAATTGCAGCTGACTTTTATGGCATAAATAGAAATGAAGATTCTGTAAGTGAACACGTTGAAGGCGTTATTTCTAAAAACCAGACCACAGCCGATGAAGCTATGGCAATACTATACCTGCTGCTCAAAAACGCCACTGATTATGAAGTTTATGAATATAAAGTCTGCAATAAAGCGGGTAGCGTAGAAAAGTTAGGTCTAGCCTCTGATATACTAAAATTGGTCCCGTTCGACGCACAAGAAACCCGAAATGGCCCTACCGGTCCTAAACCCAATAGCTGGTTTGTCTGGTTGCTCCTTTTAATAACTGGCTTAATCTTGGTAGCAATGCCAATACTAGCCACCATCTACTTGTTCGTAAAATTATTTCAATTCCTGGCTAACTGGGGCTTGAAACTCCTGGCTTCCTTCGCTGAGTCCGCCAAACAAGCCCTCGAAAATGCTGTCAAAATCATTATTCTCGTGCTTGCTTGTATAATATTGGCTTTTAAAATTATAACAATGACTATAAGCTTCCTGATAATAGTCGGGCTCCTTTTTATGTTCGCACTATTTTTTCAATTAAATTATTCATGGACTTTATGGACGATCGAAATTAAGGACCCTTCGTCATCAGACGATAGGATCACCATTGAGATAATTATAGAATGGGTCTATGTAGACTTTATAGACTTGGAATTGCCATATATATCTCGAAGTGCATCAAAAAATGGAGAAATTGGATATTATGAAAAACAACCTGTAATGCTTGGAAATTCCTATTATTCAG
>SUPR01000146.1 GCA_005191425.1 Candidatus Helarchaeota ASGARD archaeon Hel_GB_B | reverse complement strand
TGGTACAAGGAATCTAACGACATGATATCGACCGTTATCCATAACTTTAACAAATATCAAGGGAGTAAAACCATGTTTTTTCATTATTTCATAGCCCTTATTATAAGATTTAGTCCAATTTGATCTAGGACAATATGTACCAAGCCAGCTCATTCCTGTACCTTTTTTACCATCAATTCCTGTCCTAAATTCCATAAATGGTGGTAATGCGCTTGGTAAGTCTAACATTTTTTGTATTTTTTTGGTAACTGCTATTTCTACAGGCAACATCTGATTGTCTATTTTTCTTTTATATTTTTCATTAAGTTCATGAAATTTCTCTCTCAAAATTTCTTCTTGAATTTTTAAATGTTTTTTATTTTCAGCATGGAGTATAAATCCTGATAGCATTTTTGGTTCATCTTCACGGATCTTCCTTAATGGATATTTAGCTCCGCTTAACATTAAAATACATTCCCATGAAAAAGAAAATTCTCCTAAAACTATCCCTGAATCTGTAAAAAACTTTAACCCTTCTTCAGCTGATTCAATACTATTCCAAACAGCTCCATATAGTTTTTTTATAGGTGGTTTTGGCAACAATTTTAACCCCATCTTTGTTACAACACCAGTTGTCCCCTGCCAACCTGTAATTAATCCGACCATATCTGGAAGTGGATTTTTTCCCCACATTTTGTCGCTAATTATGTGCGACCCTATTTGAACAATTTCTCCCGTTGGAAGGACTATTTCAAGTCCAGTAATCCAATTTGCCATACAACCATATTTTAAACTATATTCTGTAAGCCCTTGTAAAAGTGCATTTGCAACAACTGATGTATAGGGCGGCGAAAATGCATAACTATAAATAAAATCCTTATCTGATAAAAATTTCTTCATATGTCCAAATGTAAACCCTGGTTCTACAATAATATATTTATTTTCGGGGTCAAATTTAACGACTTTTTTCATTCGTTTTAAATCTAATATAATACCCCCTTTTGTGGCAATAGTTAGACCCCCAATATTCGCACCAGAAACATATGGTACCACTGGTATTTTTAATTCATTTGCTAGCTGCATAATTTTTTGGACTTCTTCAACCGAACTGGGCATAACAATAGCGTCTGGATTACCTGGCTCACTTTCAGTCATATCTCTGCTATAAATATACAAATCTTCAGGTGCAGTGCTAACAAATGGTGCTCCAACGATGTTTCCTAACTCTTTAATAACATCAATGCTTAACATTTAATCGCTCCTAATCTTTTAATTTAATAATTTCTTGAAAAAATTCAAATTAATTTTAATAAATTATGTGCTATTATTTATTTCTTTTTAACAGACTAATAGGTGTTAAAAAATCAAAATTTTATAGTAAAAGTATATTATAAAAGAAATATAAATCCTAATTATAATTAAAAAGAAACAATTATTATATAAAAAAAATTCAATTTATTTTACAAATTAGTTATATCTTATCTTTTTTTCTAAAATAGCAATTTCTTCTTGAGTAAATTTAGATTTATGGAATAATCGATGCGGGATAAATTTATTTTTAATAAGATCAATATTTTCGCCCACAATTTCTATTTTATCAGGATTATATTCACCAAGTCCAATTTTTCCTGCTTGTAATATGTACTGGATATCTTTAGGTTCCATTCCAGCAATATGAGTTGCTACTGTATCGGCAGCAATGAAATCATTACTTGCAATCACTATTCCTAAATTTTTTTTAACGCCAAAAACTGGCCCATTCCCCTCCATTGCAACAACCCCATCAATAACGGCTAGTGAAGGCTGGATCTTTTGTGCCATTCGTATAAGATTAGTCGCCAAGCACAATTTTGATGGCCCAGAATTTTCTGCATCACTTAATTGATGTGGCCTTCTATTCCCAAATCCATGCATTAATGGGCATACATTTGCGGGTTTAGTTTTAATGATAGTCCCTGTTTGGTCTTTTGCAGCAACGAGTGTACCCATTAAATTCTTAAGCGATAATGTCAAACCTAACACATCATGTGTCTTAAATTTTGGGACACTTATTATGTAATCCGCTTCAATAAGTGATTTTGCTAAAGCTAACTCCAGATTTCTATTACTATTAAATTCATAAATCTTAAACCACTTACCTGGTTTGTCTTCTGCAAAATCATGGTAATTCCAATCACTTTTAAATTTAAAATAGTCATTATTTTCTAATGCAAATTTAGCATCTGGTGGTTTTCCGTGAGTTGTCCCTGCAGATAAAACAATATTTTTTTTATCGATTTTCAATTCTCTATTAAAAAAGTCATGTACCGCTAAACATACTCTTGGATCTGTATTTATAATATGCGATTTATTGCTAGATAATAGATTCGGCTTTAAAATAATCTTTGCATTATTTTCTACATCAATATAATCCTTGATTAATGATAGTGCTTTTATTGTAGCTTTATACTGCGTTCCTTTAATTATTGCTACTATTGGACGCTCTTTCTTCATTTTAATCATTTATAATGGTCTTTTAACGGGATAAAGTAAATTTTGACTGATATATCCGCTACATTTCGTTAATTAAATTTTATTGATACTTAATTTAAAAAATGTCAAAATGAACTTTTATTAAATAAAAATCACTTTTAACCTTAATTTTTAAAATTTTTAATTTAATAAGTGAAAAAGCTTTAATTAATAATTAAAATAAATGATACTAATAAATTATGATTTGTAAATTATTTTTCTAGTTTAGTTTAATATTATTTGACTTGTGATATTTACATTTATAACTTAACTTGTATTTACTTATTTCATCTTTAAACAAATCATGTTAAAAATATTCATAATAATTACAAAAAGACTTTTTATATGATTTACCTTCCTTCTAAAAATGATATTTTATGATAATAATTTTATTTTTAATTCACAACTTGAATTTCAATTTTTAATGATAAATTTGAATTTTAAAAGCAAATGATACCAGAAAAAAGAAAAATAAATGAAATTTGATTGAAAAAATGTTATATCGAGTTAGAAATTTTTTTTTAAAAACAATAATGTTCATTGATATTAGTTATATTGATGAAAATTAATTATCTATGGTTTTAATTTTATAATTTTATTACAAGTAGTCAATTTATCTTTCAACTAGTGATTTTGCTAAGACTTCAAATGCCTTTTTCACATTAATTCCAGTCTTAGCTGATGTTTCAAAAACGGGTATTCCCAAATCATTTGATAATTGTTGACATTCTTCAGGCCCAATAATTCTATCTTGTTTTAGGTCTATTTTATTTGCTAAAATAATAATCGAAATATTGTTTATAGATTGCATTTCAGGTAGCCATTTCGCACTTATGCGTTTAAGAGAATCTTGATTTGTGACATCAAAAACAATGATCCCGGCATCAGATCCTTGATAATAAAAGTCACGTAAATTGTCAAATAATACTTGACCTCCAATATCCCAAATTGTTAAAATAACCTCATATTTCGCGAAATGTACTACTTTAATGGTAAAATCAGCACCAATTGACGGTTTTTGGTTAGCATCAAATTTATTATCACAATATCTACGGACTAAAGAAGTCTTACCAACTGCGGTATCACCAGTTATAATTACTTTGAAACCGAATTTTTCACTCATTTTTTTAACTTCCACTAAATAAAAGACTTTTAAAAAAATTAGGTTTACAATTAAAATTAATGTTATTTTTAATATTTATTTTTTAGTATATTTAAATTTTTTATAAAATTGAAATAAAATTCGAACCATAAATTATTTAATTTATAGACATTTAATTTAAGATATGAAAACTATACAATTTTTACTAATTAACTCTGAGATATTAAAAATTAACAAAGAACCATTTACAATTTTAATTGATGATACTGGAAATATAATACATACCATTGCAAAGGCTGATTTAGAGTTATTTAAGATGACTAACGGTCAATTTCCAATTAAAGGTATAAAAAGTATGTTACAAGTAATTTACAATCCTAAAACTGGAGAATTTTATGAAGATGTTGGGATAGATGTTCGTGATAATAATAAAAAATATTTGAATGTCAGAAGTGATCCTTTATTAATACTTCCTGACCAAACGGTAGCAATTTTTACTCCTGATATCGGTTGTTGATGAAACGTGGTCGAAAATCGACTTAATAATGATGAATTTATAAAAGCATTAATAGACCGATTTGGACATGATGATTCAATTACACAAACATATAAAAAAATATACAAAAAATAAATAAGAATGGATGATTTGACCAAATTAAATTTGTAATTGGCCAATGACAGCGATGTTGCAGATCGCTCTTATTATTTTATAATTATTTTTAACAATATTTTTTAAATATAAAAGTTCTCATATTTTCTAGTTAAAATAGATAAATAATATTTAATAATATCTTTTTTTTGGTTAATATTAAATTCAATCATTTTCCTAAATTTAGAGAAATCAATTAAATTGATAGTTTCTTTATCAGTTAAAATTTCTTGTAATTTCATACTTAATATTATATGGTTCATATTGTGTAATAACTCTAAATCATCTAAATATTCCAAAAAAATTTTCTTTATTTGTTTTTTTTCTTGAGTACTTTTATTTAATAATTCTATATTCTGAATTAATTCTTCTTTATAATTTTTGATACTTTTATTTGTTTTAAATTGATATATCATAAATCGGTCAATTTCATTAATATCTAACGGTGTAATTTTTTGCAGTTCGGTTATTATATTAATTACAATATCTGCAATTATTTTGTCTAAAGTTTCATTTGTCATTACATTTTATTAATACAAACAAATTAGAAAAATTTTTTGTCAAAAAATGATTTTTCATTGAGAAAAAAGACTATAAGAAAATATCAAATGAATGTTGAGTTCAATCAATCTTAAATTTTCCGGAATCAAGCAAATGGATTATTTCAAGGTCTATTTCAAGGACTTGTTTTAATAATGTAGGGTCTAAATTTTCAGGTATATCGCGTATTGTATGATAATCTGGTGGCATTTTTTTCGAGTCCTCGAGTCCAATCATAGTAGCTGCTAATAATCCCCGTTCAGTAAATGACATAGCATCTGTTCTGCCGCCACCAGACCCCATAATACTATGTTCAATTCCTAAATTATTTGCAGCGGTATCAATCAACTCAATTACGCGTTTATCATGGCTTATTAATAACTCTTTTTTAGCAATTCTGATTTTTCCATGTCCTATTGTATCTGCATTAATTAAAATTGCTTTATCCAATTCATTTAAATGTTTTTTGACAAATGCTTTGCTTCCATGAAGTCCTCCCTCTTCCGAGCCAAATGAAACGCACCACACTTCAATATTGTTGCACCTCCCTTTTTCTGCCAAATATTTTGCCACACCTAACATTACAACAACTCCACTGAGATTGTCGTTTGCCCCCAATGTTTCTCTGGATTTATCGATCATAAATAAGGAGAAAGTAGCAATAAATGGAATTGACCCTATATAAAGGGACCTTGTAATGATATCTAAGACCAGGTTATAGTTGTTTGTAAGTATATACCAAATCAGATTAATAATTGAAACTATAAATGTAGCAAATAAGAAAAAAATTGTTATATATGTAAAAATTAAAAATTTTTCTCCTAATTTGTCCATAAGAGTAAAATGCCAAGTTGAATCATGGTGTCCTGAAAAAATTAAAATCCTATTTGCACTTTTTTTTGCTTTAATCTTTCCAATTACATTTTGCGACTCGCCTGATTTTGCAAAAATACCCATTACATCTTTATTAAAAATAAATTGACCTAAAAGGAAAAATAATGCCAAAGAAAAGCAGGCAACACTGGTTATATTAAAATATAATGTGAGTACATTAATTCCGAAAAGGACCAATAAGTAGGATAAAATTCCAACTATATTTAATATTAAAGGAATTTTAAACATCAAATAAAAAGACCGATTATAATTAAATTCTTCAATTTCAACTTCATCACAATATTTTTTAAGTTCATTTCGGATCATATATGCACATTTCCTCTCATTTTCAGACCAACCAATTCGAGGTCCGATTTTATTACAAATTTCCTTCATAAAGTCATACATATAATCTTGATATGAAATGTCTGTTCTATTCATGGTATTATTCACATGGTCCCATTTTTCTTGATATTATTTTCGTTACTAAAAATGATGATAATTATAGATAATAATAATAGATAATTGTATCGAATTATTTTTAAAATTTTATTAAATTATAGTTTAAATATTCTCTTCCAATATATATAGAATAAACCTATTTTTATCTCTGGTCATTTTATTAAACTTGTTAATAATATTGATTATGGGTTATAAACCTAAAATTTATATAATTCAAATCCAGTATATCAACCATTATATCAGGGAGAAACTTTTTAAAATGACCAATAATTATTAAATCAACATCTTTATATTCATGATATTCTCCTTCACCAAGCATCCATTTAGCAAAATTTCTTAAGTTTTAAAATGTTTTTTATTTTATGAATAGAATAGGTCAACAATTAATACGATTGCCCAATTTTTATAATTTTAATCAAAAGTCCCATTTTTTTAATTTTCTTTTTCTAGGAGTAATAGTTTTTCTTTGTGTAGCATCTTTTTTAGCTTCAATCATTTTTGATTTTTCTTTAACATATTGCTCTATTGCAAAAAGTGCTGCTCCTAATGCTCCCATTATTTGAGGGTCAATAGTCAACCTCTTTATTTTTAAATT
>SUPR01000145.1 GCA_005191425.1 Candidatus Helarchaeota ASGARD archaeon Hel_GB_B | reverse complement strand
CTTGGTATTTCGTTAATCTCTGGAATTATATTAATTCTCATTTTTACCTATTATACATCAGTTGCTCAAAATTTTTCATTTACAAGAAGATTTTTAGAAATGGCACTAATAAGTTTAGGAATCGCTGTAATTTCATTTTTTGTAGGATATTTTGTTAGAATACTATTTAACATTGAAATTTAAAATGTATAAATTTAAAATGAATATAAAAAAATAAAAAAACTAATCTAAAGATTCATCTAATAACTCGAAAATATCAATAACTTTTATATTACTTCCGGATTCTTTGGTAGCATCAGATAAGTTCATTTCACAGAAAGGACATGCAGATACTATTTTATTTACCCCTATTTTCTCAGCTTCTTTTATTCTATCAGTTGCAATTTCAACCGACTTTTCTGGAAAAGCCGATTTCATACCTCCGCCAGCTCCGCAGCACCATGCATTCTCTCTATTACGCTCAAATTCTATAAATTCCAAGTCTGGAATCGATTTTATTAAATTTCGCGGTGGATCATAGATATTACTTGCTCTGCCAATATGACAGGGGTCATGATATGTTACTTTATCCTCAATCTTTTTATTAAGCTTGATTTTTCCTTCTTTTAGTAATTGTTCTAAATATTCTGTAACATGGACCACCTCAAAAGGAAGTTCTTCACCTAAAATTTCTGGATAATTTTGTTTAATAGTCTTAAAACATCCTGCACAATGAATTAATATTCGCTTAGCTCCTGCTTTTTTGAAGGCTTCAATATTTTTTTTAGCAAGTTCTTTAACAGTATTAATATCACCAATTCTGAGAGCAATTGACCCACAACAGACTTCATTTGGGTGAACAATTGTATAATCGATACCACATTTATCAAAAACTTTAATAATTTTTTTAATTAATTCGGGCATTCTATAAGGTTCTGTACAACCCATAAAAAATACATTTTCTGCAGTTTCTGGGAATTTACGCCCTTCAAGCCATTTGATTCGGTCTTTATGGGGCTCAAAATAAGGGTTATTATTTTCTTTTATGGAATTCATTAGTTCAAGATGTCTTGGCATAGCAAGTCCCATTTCAAAAAGGTCAGCTCTAAATGCCTCCCAGACTTTTACATGATCAATAAAATTATGAACAAATAAGTCAATATTATCTGAATATGTTCCATGGCATATTGTATGACAATTCCCGCAAGTAGTACATAAATAAAATATTTCGGCTAATTTTTTAGACACATCTAATTTTCTATCTAATATACTCATTAAAATCCGTAATCTACCTCTCGCTGAATATACTTCAAATTTTGGAGAATGTTCATATATTGGACATACTTGTATTCTATTAACTGAATACATATAAGCTTCCCTGCAGTCCCCAATTCCGCTACAACTTCTAATCATATCTTCCAATTCTTTAATATGTTTTAAAGTTTCTTCAGTCATTTTATATCACTACTCAAAATAATATTTTCCTTTACTTAAAATATGGTTCGGATCTAATGTATCCTTAATTGTCTTCATAAAACTATAGAATTCGTCAGAAAAGGCGCTTACGTCAATTAATGCCCTTGAGAACCGCATCCCCGCCATATAGGGCATACCGCCTGACTCTACAATCATATTTAAATAGCTACGCCATAATTTGTCATTTATTTCATGATATTCGGGGATATTGTAAATAGTGAGACCGGAGTCTACTTCTACTGTTGTATGATCACATAATAGACTACTTCCAACACCAGACATAGCCCTAACTTTATTTAATAATTCTGAATTCTCTGATTCCCATTTCTCAAATTTCTTCATTAAGTCTGGATATTGGTGTACAGGAATGTGGTGCTCTCCAGTTTGCGGGACCGACTTTTCACCCATAACGCCCCAGAAACCGTGATATACCTGCCAATGTCCGTTCATTTCATAGTGCCATTTTGCAATATTTCCGTCTTCTATTTCTGGGCCAAACGCGGTAATTCCTTTTTTGTTTAGAAAAATTTCGTCCACAATTTTTTGGTTTGCTTCTAATGCTTCTTGAGTTTCTGCTTCCATTGTATAAAACATCACTGCTCTCCCTTTTGGGTCGCGCTCTTTAATTGATTTAAACACAACAATGTCTTTTACTATTAATAATCCTTGAAGAGCTTGCATAATAAGTTCAGGAAAATAAAAAACATCATATAGACCTAGATCTCCCTTTTTCCGCAGCTCTAAAATAATTTCTGGCCATAATTTATCTCCTCTTCTCCTGATTGAAAACGTCTTATATGCCCTATACTTCGGCCTTGGATAAACTAATAATGTGGCTTTTGTCTTGACGCCATGTATTCCTTGGTCTCCCAAAAACAACCCCAAATAATCTGGACCAAGCCCCCATTTACTAAATGGCTCTTTAATATATTTACTGGCACTTGACCCTAACGTAAGAATTTGACCATTTGGGAGCACAACTTCAAGACCAACACAATGTCTTGTTACTGCTCCGTACTTCGCAGCGCCTCCACCACCAACTGTATTATGTGATAATCCACCACCTACTACTGCAGACATGCCGGAACCTGGGCCTAATGTGCCTGTATAATAACCTCGTTCCATTAAAAATGAATTAAGCTTTCCCCATGTTATCCCACATTCGACAGTAACTGTCATCGTGTTTTCATTAAAATCTATTACATTATTCATTCTAGTCATATCAATAACAATTCCACCTGAAACTAACGGTAGCACTCCCTCTAAAAGCCCAGCTCCACCACCTCTTGGAATTACATTCATTTTCTTTTTATTAGCAACTTTTAATATCTCACTTATTTCCTGCGCTGATTCTGGAATTACTACTATTGCTGGCCTTTTAGTTCCTACCCCTGTTATACCGTGTGCATAACTTTCTAATACAAAATCTTCATTAGAAACATAGTCTGGACCAACTATATCTTCTAATTGTGCATATAGGTTCATTTTAATTACCACTAATTTTTTTGACAAATAAAATTTTAGTTTTATTTGGTAATATTATCTTTAATTTAATTTATATTAAAAGATTTTAATTAAAGATTTATTTTAATCTAATCCTTTTTTGGTCTCTATGAACTTAAATTAATTTGAATGGATTAATATCTCGTAAAGTAAGAATTAAATATCAATTCAAACTTAAATTTACCCTTAAATAAACGAAAAAATTTTTCGTCAAATCAATAAAAATCATGAATAAATACCTAAAATTAAGAATTCGGTTTCTAAATTTTATTTTGTCTGTAAGAATATTCACGTTTCACGTTTGGACCGGAAATAGTTTTAAATTGCTGTTAAATTAATAAAAATGTTTTATAATTGAAATATGATAAACTGCATTTTTAAAAAAGGTTATACAAAATGAATGAAGAATCAGTAATTATTTCGAGATTCAACGAAAAAATCAAAGAATTAAAGGAGACATTACCTCAAAAATATTATACACCTGAGATGGTAGAGAAAAATTGCGCAGTATGGACCATGTTAAGTTTAAAAGAAGTTTTACAGATTGATGACCAATATTTACAAAATTTAGCAGCTCCCTTAGCATGTATTTCTGGAGCTTGCGGTGCGGTGGCGTCTGGACTTATGATTGTGGGTTTAATCGAAGGCGGTGGTAAAAAGCAAAAACCATTGGACCAATTTAAAGCGGCATCAGTAGGCATGAAATTTTTATCCCAATTTAGAAAAAGATTTGGCGCAACTAGTTGTTATGATCTGATAAATATTGACATGACCACATCGGAAGGTATGCGTGAATATCATAAAAAAAGAGTCTGGGAAAATAAATGCTATTTACACGTAGTAGGTGCCCTGGAAATAATTAGAGATACATTTAAAAGACAATTAATAAAACTCGAAAAGAAAGGAAGACTTTAATTAGATTTTTATCATATTTTTCAATTTCTTTTTTTATTATCATGCATTAATTTCCTAATTCCAAAAAACACTAATATTACACTTCCAACGAAAATTCCTACACCAATCCCTATTGCAGAATAAAATAATATTAAGTTTATTGAACCGGTAGGTACTCCGATCGCCAGAACAAATCCATCTATTGAAGATATTAAAATGTCCGGGATGTTATCAAAATTGATGAAACCCATTACCATTGAATAAATAGGACTTGAATACGTATAATTCCAAATAACTCTTAAATTTAAAGTCCAAGCAATCACCTGCCCAAAAGTATCTGATGACACGAACTCCTTCTGCCCATCACCATTGATATCGCCCAGTACTATATTTGTTATATTACCGTTTCCATTTTTAACAATTGCAAATTGTATCAAATTCCCACTACTGTTAAATTTATAAATCACGGGCCAAATTCCACCTGATTTATTTATACTTGAGCAGATAATTTCTGTCCCGAAATCTTTATTTGTGTCCTGTAATATTATATTTTTTACGGATCCTGAAACAGCCATTTGATTGGTACCATTTGTACTCCAAATTATATCCCCATTTATACTATTAATCAACGTTAAATTTTTGTCCATCCCTAAAATTATATCATTTATACCGTTATTATCAATATCTCCTATCTCTAACGAATATATTTTGCTGGACAATGTCTTATTCCAAAATTGAGTCTGATTTTTCCCATTTAACGCAACTAAATAATTTCCCGCTCCATAAATTACGTCTTTTACATTATCCGAGTTTATATCATGAATAATATAACAATTTTCATCTACTGTTTCATTTAATGGAAGGTCATAATTCCATAAAAGAGTACCATTATTTAGATACACGCTAATTTTATCTTCATTGAAAATTACTATTTCTTTTCCGGCATCTTTACTTAAATTATTAATACCAATTGCCGTAATATTATTAATTGGGACTATATATTCTGGAACCCCAAATCCAGTTGTTTTAAAAATAAAAAGACCATTCTGTAAGGTCCCTACAATAATCTCAGGCTCAACATCATTGTCTATGTCTGAAACTTTTATTGAAGTAATGGACGATGAAACACTAAAATTGTTCCAATAGATTGTCCCATCCTTTAATAATAGTGTTACATTATTTGTAGAATTATTTTGATTCCCTATAACTGAAAAAAAGTAAATGTTTGGCTTATCATAATTTTGTAATTGAATAATATTTTTTGAATTATGCGAATTATATTCCCACAATACTGATGTTATTCTATCAATCGGAGTTCCATAATTTGGAGTCGCATTTACAAATTTTACAAACAAAGAATTCATTAATATTATCAAAACAATAAAATTCAACAATTTAATTCTAAGCTTTTTCATTTTTATATCTCATTTTTCGATGAATTACCTATTTAAAATGGTAATTTTAAATTTATCTAACATATAATTTAAATAAATTACAAATAAACTTGCAAAAAATGTTTTTAATAAATATGGCTATTTTTTTGGTAAGAAATATCTAAAAAGTGTAACAAAAGTATTAATAAAATGAAAAAATTTTACATAAAATATTATTAAAATTTCTATTAAAATAGCAGAGAATTGTATTACATCATTAATAATTTAAAAGTATATTTCATAAAATAGGGAAATAAAGTATTTATTTAAAAAAATAAATTATATTATTGATGAATAAAATGGATGAAAACAAGATAAATGACCCAAAATTAACAAGAATTATAAAAATTTGGGTTTCATTAACAATTCTTCTGATTAGAAAAATAAAAAAACAATGCTCAAATTGTAAGTTAGATAAATGCGGGACTTGTAAATATGTTAAAATAAATTCTCTTCTGGAGGAAATTGAAACCATTTTTGAGGAAGATAATTTCGTTGGTGAATATTTCGAGAATCTAGAGCAAATCGCGGTCATTTTCTCCAATAAAGACGATGTTCAACCATAATTTATTTCTATTATTTTATTCTATGGATTTGTACAATCATTTTTCCTAAAATATCTTGCTTGAATATAGTTATTTTTTAAAAGTAATTAAAAAATAAACTTTAAATTTTTAATTTGTTTAATCAACTTTAAAATTCCGTTTATTCAATTCTAAATTTAAAAGTAATGATACATTTAAAAAAGGAGAAAATTGGGCGTTTAATATCTGATTTAGGGGGATATTAAATTTTTTACTCACAAAAAATTCAATAAAAAATTCATCGATATAAAAAATTTATAAAAAAAATAGTTAAATAGGTAAAAATAAGGAACAAATATTTTTTAAAAATTTAAGAAAAAAATATTAATTTCCTAAAGTCTATTATCTTATCAATTATTAAAATAATAGAAAATAAATAATTGTGGTAATAATGAGTAGTGAAGAAAAATTATTATGGTCAGACAATCCGTTCTGGTTAAACTATTTTATACATGTTTTAATATTAATAATCATTGATATTTGCGGACTTGTTGCGGGGTTTTTCTTGGGACAATATAACCAATTATTAGGGTTTAGTTTAATTCTAACATTTTCAATAGTGCTATTGGTATTAGGCATTTGGTTAATTATCCAGCTTTTCAAGTGGAAATCTGTTACTTACTTTATATATGACGACAAGATTGTAATAAGTAAAGGTATAATTAATAAGGACATGATTAATGTTATGGTCGATAAGATCGAATTTTATAAGGTAAAAAAGTCTTTTATTGATCGTATATGGGGGACAGGTGATATTCAAATTTATACAGGTGAAGAAGTAGGTAACGAGGCAGAAGCAGTATTAAGAGATATATCTAATATTGAAAAAGTCGAAGATATTTTGAAAACAGTGCTAAGTGGTTAAAGTCAATTTTTTTTCTTAT
>SUPR01000144.1 GCA_005191425.1 Candidatus Helarchaeota ASGARD archaeon Hel_GB_B | reverse complement strand
CTTTCAGTTATGAATGCAGTTTTAAATGCTGGTGGGCGGTTAAATATGTTGCCAGGTTTTATTGTCCAAGATTGTCTTAAGTTATTGACGGAACCAGAAGTTACTAGTTTTGTAGCTGTGCCTGCGATGTATAATATTATGTTATCTCAGCCCAATATCCAAGATTTTATCGGGAAATTCAGTCCGAAATTAAAAGGACTCATTAGTGGTGGGGCTCCGCTTCCTCTTGGGTTAATTAAACGTATGGAAGAAGTATTTATAGATACAAATAATCGACAAATCCCTATTTGCGAGGGGTTTGGGACTACTGAAGATTCTGTTTATGGTGCTGTAAATCCATGGAATGGGAAAATTAAATATGGAACAGTTGGAATTCCAATGCCTGGTGGTAGAATTTTATGTGTTGATGAAGACGGAAATCCAGTTCCCAATGGTACCAGAGGAGAAATTGTAGTACAAAATCCAGGAATAATGCTTGGATATTTTAAAATGCCAGAAGAGACGAAAAAGGTATTAAAGCCAGTTAAAGGGCAAGAAGGGATATGGTATTATACTGGCGATATTGGAGTAATGGACGATGATGGCTATGTTTCAATAGTTGACCGGAAGAAAGACTTGATAATTGTTGGAGGGCGTAATGTTGTGCCCAGAGATGTTGAAGAAGTTCTTTTTAAACATCCTAAAATTGCAGATGCTACAGTAGTAGGTGCGCCTCATCAGAAAATGGGTGAAACCGTTAGAGCAATAATTGTACTAAAAGAGGGAGAAGAAATGACTGAACAAGAAGTAAAAGATCATGTAGCTCAATATTTGGCAGATTATAAAGTCCCGAGAATCATTGAGTTTGTAAAATCATTAAAAAAGACTGCTACTGGTAAAGTATTAAAAAAGGACTATAGAGCTAGTTATAAAGAAATAAAAGGAGATTAAATTTTTTATTCTTTAAATCTTAATTTTTTAATTAGTTTTATTTTCCATTTTTTCATTTTTCAGTTCTTTAGCTCGAATTTCCATAATTTCGTTTATTCTTTTAATATCGCTATGTAACCATTTAATAGCAAGCAACCATAAAAGAATAGAAGGAAATCCTAAAAATAATGAAAAAAGAGCCGTTTGGACATAATTTTGATTAGTTAGAGTTAGCAAATAACCTGAAATTAAGGGGCCAAGACCATAGCCAAATTTTTCTAAAAACTGATTCCATGCACTAATAGTCCCTTGAGCTTCAGGTAAATTTATAATTTGGAGTAATGGCGATTGATTTATATTATAGACACCTAATACTGCTCTCAAAACAAATAATAATATGCCAAAAATAATAAAAATAGGATACATAAGCAAATTAGAAATATTATTAGCTTCCTCGATATTAAGTGGGGGCAATGGAATTATAAATAAGAGAATTATAACGCAAAATAAAATGACCAATGAGGATACTATTAGATAAATCCTGTTATTTGGGTTTTTCTCTGCTAGTTTGTCTGATAATTTTGCAAAAGTTATAGCACCAATTATAGAGCCTGGAACTCCGAAAATTATCATCAATAAACTTGATACTACTGGTGAAACATTATATGGTGGACTTTGGATATACGGATATATTAAATAAACAGCAATTGAAAATAATACCCATGTAAAAATTCCTTCTATAAAGGCAATTATATTTGTTTTAGAAAAAATGGTAGATTTTATGGTAGATTTATTTAATTTATATTTATAGTTGATATTTTTTGATAAAATCCATTTTAATTCATGACGCATAATCCCTCTTTTAGGTTCGTCTAAGGTAAAGAATATAAAAATACTGGTAATTATAAGTGTTAGACCGGTAGACCAAAAATAAATCCGCCAATTACCAGTTTGAATAAGCCATGCGCTTAAAATCATACCTACAAGTAAAAAAAATTGTCTAAAAACTTCATTAATACCAAAAAACCTTGACCTGATTTCCGATTCACACGAATCGTTTGAATATGATAAAATTAATGGGTCTATCCCTCCTTGACCAATTCCCAATAAAGCATACCAAATAATAAATAAAATAAATGCAAAATTTGAGTCAAATAGAGGGACATATCCGTTTAAAAATTTACCAATACCCATAATAAATAAAACTATAGAGAATAGAGTTTTTCGGGACATTCTATCTGTAAAATAGCCAAATACAATACCCATACAAGCTACCATTAACATTTTGAGACTAACAATTATTCCTAACTCAAAACTATGGAAGTTTTCTCCAGGCCAGATAATATTAGAAATCCCCAACATATTGAGCATTATTCCTGAAACAGAAATAGCTACTACGGACTGAATTAACAAAATTTTCCAGAACTTCTTTATTAAAACAAATCTAGAGAATGTTTGTGCTCCTTGTGAATTTCTTAATTCTGTTGCATTCATTTAAAAAACGACAGCGTAAATTTTTAATTATAATTATTATTTGACTTTTAAAATTATTCCCTCTTTATTTAAATTATAATTTGCAACAAAACTATTTTCAAATTTAATATTTTGTAATAATTCAATAGTTTTTTCCCTTTTATTTTCTTTAGTAATGATGACTGCAAATCCACCACCTCCAGCACCTGTCATTAAAGCGCCACTAATTGTATTAGATCTTGATAATTTACTAAAAAGATAATCAAGTTTTTCATTTGTAGCAGTTGGGTCAATTATTTTTCTTAAATTCCAGTAATTTGTTGCTTCCCTTCCAAATTCATCGTAATCTCCTCTTTTTAAAGCTTGCAACATTTGGTCATGAGTAATAAATGATTGTTGAATTGCATGATATTTCCTATAATCACGTGATAAATATACATCTAAAACCGCATTTAAATTTGCAGTTGCAAATCTTTTCATACCTGTATAAAATAAAATTATTCTTTCTTCAAATTCCTTGGTATCAACTTCAATAAATTCCATTATTGGTTTAGGAAGATCTCTTGTAGGCTTTGTTATAAAATGCTTAACTGCACTTTTTCCACCAATAACACCTCTTGCATCTTGCCATCCACTATTAAACCCGATGCTTTGCTCTAGCAAAATGCTTTGGTCATATAGTATTGGATATTTTAAATTTTTAATTTGATTTGAAATTCGGTACAAACACATTAATAATGAGGCAGATAGAATACTACTTGTCCCCAATCCAGTACCCTTAAAGACTTTTACATGTGTAGTTAGCTCTAGACCACCATTACCCGTAAATTTAAGAATATCATTTAGTGGGTCATTAGAATTTCTTTTTATTATACCTACATGGACTAATGATTGTTTTAATAATTTTAATTCATCTTCATTTCTTATATATTTGAAAAATTTCTGATAATTTTTGTCATCTAATTTATCCAGTATAAATTCTTCTTTTAAGTCAATTGATTTAATAATTAACTGTGGTTCATTTAATCGTCGAGCTCTAACTGCTATTGGTATTTGAGGATTATCATTAAAATTCATTGAAATATTAATAGAAGCATTTAATGCTTTGCTCCCTTTTTCCTTTGCTCTAGTATGATTATCTGAAGCATTTGCACTCGAAAGTCCTAACCTCAATGGACTTAAAACAATAAACTCTTTATCATAATCATTTTCCAACATTTTTAAATTAATATTAAATATCTCATTAGATGTGGTCAATTTCGATAAATCATTAATTAAATCCTGCTTTTGTAGTGTTAAAATTAATTTCTCATAATTTTCTTTAAATTGTAAATGAAAATTCTTGATTTTGTCGCTATTAGAATATTTATATAAATATATTCCATGTATATCTGCTAAAATTTTAGCTATTCTTTCTCTTTCAAGATTAGTAAATTTAGGATGTTTATCTATATTATTCAAAATATCATTAAAAAACGATGAAATTTCCAGATATGTATTATATCTAATTTCTAAATCAGTATCTAAATCTTCAATAAATTGAAATATTTGTATATGACTTAAATCTAAACAATTCTTTACAATTTTAATTAAATATCCTGGTATTCTTTTAATTAATTCTTGGGATAATTCTTTTAATTCAATATTTTCTAACTTTTTCAGCCGACCAATCAAATAATCAATTAATATTTTAGTTTGAAACCGCTCTATAATATTATAATTGAAAATACTTTTATCTATTAACCTTAAAATTAGGTTCTTATTAAATTTATCTCCTAAATTTTCTATTTTACTTAAAAAGTAATCGATTTTTATTTTAATATCTTGAATATCAATGGCCAATTTTATTTGATTTAAATTTTTCATCAATGTTTTTGATTCAACCATATGCATTTCCTAATTTCATATTTTTTAAAGATTTTTAAAAGTGATATATTAAATTTAATTTCATAAATTTCAAACAGAGCATGTTTAGAATTGATTATTTATATAGAAAATATTTAGGTGAAATATAATTTTAAACACAATTCTAAAATAAAAGTTTAATTTTGAGATATTAATTTTACGAATATCAATTTATTTATATAGTAATTTATATGTACTTTTATTAAATTCTAATACTTTTACTCTTTGAATTAATAAATAATAGAAAAATATTTTTTAATTAATTAGAAAATTTTCTCTTATAAAAAAATCATTAATTAATTCAATTCGGTGAAAATTTTGAATTATCGATTAATAGAATTAGAAAAAAAGAATAAAATAGCAGTAATAGCACTAAATTCTCCAAAGAATTTTAATGCTCTAAATGTTGAAATTTTAAATGAACTATATTCTGCACTTGATGATTGTGAAAAAGATTCTAATATTAAAGTAATAATTTTTACTGGCAATGGAAAACTTTTTTCAAGTGGTGGAAACGTGAAAGAATTTTTACAAGCTATAGAGGAAGGTACTGCTCAGCAAAAAATCGCGGATATCTCTGAAATCCTTCATAAATGTGCTTTAAAAATAATGAATATCCCAAAAATAGTTATTGGTAAAATTCATGGTGGCGCATATGGAGCTGGATTAAATTTAATATTATGTTGTGATTTAGTATATGCTGAGGAAAATGCAATTTTAGATGAAGCATTTGTAAATGTGGGTCTTAGTGTTGATGGATCTGGCTCGTTTACAATACCCCGCTTGATAGGGCTGCACCGGGCTAAAGAATTCTTTTGGCTGGGTGGAATTAAAGCAAATAAAGCGGAACAATGGGGAATTATTAATGGTGCAATACCAGATAAAGAGATTGATAAATTTATCGAAAATCTCGCCGACAAATGCTCTAAATTGCCTCCTTTGAATATATTAAATACAAAAAAATTATTAAATACCACATTTATTAAAACACCTGAAAAAGAACTAGATGACGAACGAACAATTCAAATTGAAGTATCCGGTTCTGAAGATTTTGCTGAAGGTGTTAGAGCATTTTTTGAAAAAAGAAATCCAGTATTTAAAGGTAGGTGAAGATTAAAATGGCTTATAATAATATTAAAATCGAATTTTATGAAAAAGTGGCATTAATTCGTTTTATTAATACTGATAAATTAAATCCACTAAATATTGAAACTTCTCAAGAATTATCTTTAGCTCTTGATAAATTGAAAACAGACCAAAAAATTAGAGCAATAATAATTACTGGTTCTGGACGAAGTTTTAGTGCAGGTGGAGATATTAAAGGAATGTTAAAGTCAATTGAAGATGGTACTCCTGATAAATATATGGATAATCTTACAAAAGAAATTTATGGAATTACTATTCAATTAAGAAAATATCCAAAACCTATAATTGCAGCAGTTAATGGATTCTCAATTGGTGCAGGAATGAATTTGGCATTAAGTTGCGATTTAATAATAGCATCTGAAGAGGCTAAATTTGCAGAAAGTTTTAGTAAATTGGGTTTAATACCCGGTGCATTAGGAACTCATTTATTAATTAATCAAATTTCATGGCAAAAAGCAGCTGAATTTTGTTTTCTTGGTAAAATGATTAGTCCAAATGAATTATTAAAGCTGGGATTAATCAATAAAGTGGTACCGGCAGAAGATCTTGAAAAAGAAGCTTTAAAATTGGCTAATGAATTAGCAAATGGACCAACATTAGCTTATGCCAGAACTAAAAAGTTATTTTTAGAGGCATTAACTACTAGTTTTGAAGAACATCTGGAAAAAGAAAGACAAGAACAAGTATTGTCTGCGCTTACTCAAGATTATAAAATTGGTGTTAAGGCAATAAACCAGAAAGAAAAGCCTAAATTCATCGGAAAATAATCTAACAATTTAATTTCTTTAATTTTGTGAAATGTCCGTTATGGTGACCGGAATGGGCAAAGTATTTAAATGACAATTTTTTATATATAATCAGTGATTAAAAATGTTTAGAAGATTTAATTCTCATAATATAAATGGACTTCATCATATTTTCCCGCCTATCCCATTTAGATACGAAGGATTTAAAGAAATAAAACAACTTTTTATTCTATGGATTCTAAAAGATCAGAAAAATGGAATTTCAGGCTCTTTTTTATACAATAAATACAATATTCCTAGGACAAATCTATTACGGATCCTTGACGAGTTAGAAAAGAAAGGATATGTAAAAAGCAAAAATAAAGTTATTAATGGAAAAGCGACTAAGTTATATATAATTACTGATGAAGGTAAATCATATCTAGAATTATTGAGAGAAAAATGGGCTGAGAAATTTACTTTTATGGGACTTATAGCCCCACTAGAACGATTTCAACACCCTTTCCGTATTAAACGCCAGATCGATAAACTTTTAAAAGACATTGACCTTCTAAAAACTAAAGAAGATGCACTTGATTATTTTCGCGGATTAAGACTCTATTTCAAAGAGGTACAAG
>SUPR01000143.1 GCA_005191425.1 Candidatus Helarchaeota ASGARD archaeon Hel_GB_B | reverse complement strand
AATCATTTCTTTTATATTATATGCAATTGGAATTTATTTACATGTGGCAATATTAGGTGAGAAGTGGGGAAATGTAGCAGTAGATTTTGCCATAGAAATTGTTGGAGCCTTGTGGGGTGTAATTTTTGTTGTTTTAATTGGTGCTTTAATCTTATTACTTTCTTTTTATGTTAACTTGTTTAAAAAATTAAACATCTTTTTATGTTTCTTTTGGATATT
The DNA here is from genome assembly GCA_005191425.1 of Candidatus Helarchaeota ASGARD archaeon Hel_GB_B. Lineage (GTDB taxonomy): Archaea > Asgardarchaeota > Lokiarchaeia > Helarchaeales > HEL-GB-B > HEL-GB-B. The sequence goes on along the minus strand of SUPR01000143.1, from coordinate 6,626 downwards.
TTCACTTTATCAATGTGCTATTAATTCAGTTCTACAATTTTTTGGGCTACCTGATGAGCCTATTAATCAATTTTTCAAATATTATTGGCCTAATTTATGGTACCCCGTTAAAGAAATATTTTTTACAATTATTTCAATTATTTTAACAATAATTTGGGTTAAAAAAGTGTCAAAAACAGGATTTAAAAAAACTGATGCTCTTTTAATTGCAATTTTAATTATAATATTAATCGGTGGGACTCTCTATAGTCAATTATTTTTAATCCACTAAAAATCCAATGAAAAATTTAAATAAATCTCCACTATAAAGCCAAACTGGACTAATTTTCTGATTAAAAATTTTTGACTAAATATTCATTTTTAATTATTAAATCAAGATCAGTAAAACTTAAGGATTTGATCAATAACTTTAGACTTTTCAGTGTTTTAATCCACGTAAGGTTAGGTAAATATAATTTTTCATTTTTTTCAAAAAAGGATTTAAGGTCATTAGCAATTTTTCGGATATATTTTTTGTCTATTAATTTATTGATAAATTTATTTATTAAATAACCAATTAAAAGAGAAAGTAATAGAAAAATTCCTAATGGAATAAAAAAGGGAATTTGGTTTAAATTGAAACTATATGTAAAGATATATCCGAATGTAAAAGATATTACACCTAGAAAAAATATTGGATTTATATAATAATTAAATTTATAATAATATATCAATCCAATAATTAATCCAAAAATCAATCCACCAATTAAACTAATCATTAGTAAAGTAAAAAGGTCTATTATTATATATTGAGCAACAAAAATTAATGAAATAAAAATTATTATGGAGATTTCTATACCATATAGACCAAATCCCATAAGAAAATCAAACAAAGAACGATATTTCTTTGTATATAACCAAGTATCTTTTGAAATCAACTCAATATCTGGGTTTTCTTCACAAAACTGGGGGAAAATCTGTTTAAAAAAATGCCGGTTTTTTATAGTGAATATAAGTGAGAGTATAACTGATAATATAAGACTTACAATTGACCAATATACAAAAATTAAGTTAATTAAAACGGTATTTATTATTAAAAAAATAAAGCTTACGAGCGAATTTATTATAAAAACTGTAGTTATTATAGGATAGATATATTTTAATTTTATATATAAAAAATGTGAATTTGTGCGACTCACAATCCAATTAATCATTCGAGTACGATATTTTATCAACTCTATTTGGTTAAATTGCACAACAATGACCTTCCTTTTTTCATAACTCTGAATTTTTCTAAATAAGGGTAATAATTTATCTTCAGTCTTAGATTTTCTAAAATAATTTATTAAAAAGCTACTTCCAATTATAATACAAATTAAAATAATGAAAAATATACACATTTCTGTAAATGATAAAGAAAATTCTAAACTTATTAATGTACTAAAATGCTCCGCATCAATTAATATTGTTTGACCGTTGCCATAATTATTAAATTGTACTGAAGCATTATAATTATTTCCTTCTGAATCATTTACTAGTATCCGATAAAATAATGTTATTCTTTTTTCAATTTTCCAGTTGCTATAATATATCAATTTATCCCACCAATTTAATTGAGCAGGAGAAAGAGATATGTTATAAATAAAAGTTTTAGCAGAAGAATAAGATATATTAAAATTATATGTTTCTAATTTCGATCCTGAAATTTGAATTAATAATTTATATCTTAAATTTATATAATTGTTAAAATTATTAAACTTAATTTGAATTAAAGTCAACCCATTTCTGGATATGATGTAAAAATAAACAGAGGGCTGATACATAACTACAGAGACACAAAAATTTGATGAATTTTCAAATTTCATATAAGTTGTAGAGTTCCAAGTATAATTATACTGGACTTCCACTTTATAATAATAAGTTCATATCTTATTTTCCTTTAAATAACAATATTGGGGGCTTGAAAGTGAATTTGGTGCTATAGAACCCGAATAATTTAATTTTTGTATTATATTAAAATCCGTAGAATTTCCAAATTTCTTGTAAATTGTGAAGTATATATCTATAGCTGTTAAATTTCCTGTATTATTCAAATAAAATTTTATATAAAATGATTTATTTATTGAAACCGGATTTTCTGATACGTAATTAAATTGAAATATTAAATTTGCCTCATTTAATACCTCAATATTCACTTTTTCTCCTAATTTTTGAATTTTTAAATTGCTTGAACTAATAATAGAGGTTATTGTTAAGAATAAAAATAAGATAGATAACATAATGAACTTTTTATTTTTAAATCTAAGGATACCATAAAGATTCAATTTATTCACGATTAGTAATATATTAAAATTTTGATTTTTAAAGATTTTCAATTTTCTGGTTTTATTAACAAATTTTCAAATTTCTTATTATTAACTAAAGCAAAAAAGAGTAATCTACTAAATTTATTCAAGTGCTTTTAATTATTTTTAGTCCCAATTAACATAATTTAAACTTTCTATTATTATATTCCTAAAATTATCTTCCCAATAATTAATAATTTTATTTTTATTGTAATATTCAGTTAAAATATTTACAGCTTTTTCGATTTTAAAATGTGATAATGCGTCAAAAATAGAATTCCAGGTTTCAATTTCTAACATTGTCCTTTTACCAATAGTTCTATTGCCTTTTAATAGTTCGTTAAATTCTGATTGAAGTTTAAGTGCAGTCTTGGGCAAGTGTTGGATAAAATTGATTAGAATTAGTAATATTTTACTTTTATAAGAATAGATTAATGACTTATTTATTTTTGATGCTTTTATTAAGAAGTTTTTTGCGTTGTTTAAATCTCTTAGATAAAAAAAAAGACGAGCAATCCAATAATATAGTTCAAATTTATAATCAACAATATTATAATTTCTCAAAATTTTTTTGCATATTTGAATTGCCTCGTTTATAATTTTTTTTTCAGAATTTTTATCATTTTCATTGTACACTAAAATTTTTGAATATCCTAAAGTAGCAATTGTTTTAACTCTAATATTCTCGTTGTCGAGATTAGAATAGAGTTGTTTCAATAATTTTTTCCTTATTTTATTAACAATTCGGAAATCCAGACCAGATAAATCTATTAAAATTGAACTAATAATTATTTTATTAATTAAATCTCCACTTTTTCTTAATTTTAATAACTGGTCAGAATAAAATAATAAATTATAAAGAACCGGATTATGGATATCATATAAAAGATAGAGCGACAATCTACTAATAGATTTAATTTTTGATGTTGTTAGTTTTAAAATCTCTGGAATTAAAAGATATATTTTGGGGTTGGATTTTACATATTGAAAAATTAAAATCGAATTTTGCCTTATAAATGGGTCAAAAGTTGAAAGAGTTTTTTTAAGAGCTCTTATAATTTTCAAGGGATATAATTTGCAGGATTCTTCAATAAACGCAAAAATTGACGAATGTAATTCTTCATATTGGAGATTATCAATAATTATAGGAAAAATGGAATAATAGGATTTTTTATGGATCAATAATTTTAATAAATATTTAGATAAACCTTTTTCCCTTAAATATCGAGACAAAAAATCATCATTAATTGTTAAAGGAGAAATTTTTGAAAAATTAGTAAAAATCTTAAGAGTAATTATTTGACTATCTTGATCAAAATTTCCAAAATGTTCTATCATTTCTGGGTACATATAAAAGATTTTTTTAGGGAAAGTATTGGATAGATTAAGCAATGTTTCCAATGAATTTTTTCGGATATCAGAAATTTTTTCTTTAAAACCAAAATTGAGAATTGGTATTAACGGGATTAAATATTTGTGGCGGTCGTATTGTTTAGAAATTTGGGTGACCATCCAGTAAGCATTTTTTCTGATTTTTAAGTTATCATCATTCAATTTTTCCATTAATTCGTGAACTACTAGTTCATTATATAAAGGATATTGGTCAGTATATCCATATAATATTCCTGCTTGTTGTATTCCTTTATATTTACCTAGTTTTACATCAGACAGCCATTTCATCTTTATCGATCAAGGAATCTTATTTTAAAAATTCAAGAGTTTTTGTAGATTTATTTTATTTTTTATAAACATGTCTAATTAATTTAAAATCATGAGTCTTTATAATTGCCTCTACTAATGAATAAACAGGATTTTTAGATATATAGTTTCCGAACTAAATTCAATATAATATTTAATAAGCCCAGATAAGAAATAGTTGAACCTATATGCAATATGGTCGTAAAGAATAGGATTATGATTTCTCTTATAAAGTTCATAGAAAGTGCGAATTGAAAAATAAGTTTTAGAAGATTTTTGTCCACAAAATTACAAAAAAGATAAAGAAAAAATGAAGATAATCAATAGATTACCAGTATATTGCCATAATGCTTGCTTTAGAAAGATATAAAAATGATAAATCAAAAAGATATAAGCCAATTAATGCTACAATAGCCCCAATAATTAATGTAATCCAAATAAAGATTTTTTGGTCAATAGAAACAACAAATGCAATTATCACTCCAGCAACTGTAAGTAATACTAATGCAGTGGTCATTATAGAGCCAGATTGGTCATATGTTCCAGCAATCTGCGATAATTTATCGGCTTCATTAACTATTTCATAGTAAGTGAATCCACTAATCCAAGTATTAGTATATAAATTATAAATTTTAGAGTATTGTCCGTATTCTTCTACTATTTCTAAGTTATTGAAAAGTTCACTTTCCCAATTATAAATATTTATTTCGAGAATTTCTGTTTCATTTTTGTTTAACGATTTATTTATCATATTCAAGATATCCAGGTCTAAATCCTTTTTTAATTGAGGATAGCGGTCAATTATAAGATAATATTGTGTATAATTTACAGTATAATTATTTTCATGAGTGCCAAAATTGCCTAATGACCAATTATATGGTAATGAATTTCTGATAAGTTCGTTTAAAATTTTCATTTTCGATACAAATTGTATTGCTTTTTTATCAATATCCGACTGGTTATAAGTTCCAGGATGAGTTGCATTGTAATTTTTCATATTTTTAATGTTTTCGTTTAAAGAAAGCATTTCTTGTTGTATGTCTAAAGAGATTTGCTGTCTTTGTGTATCATCACTTAAAATTTTATCAATATCTTTTTCAATTATATTTAAAACAGAATAACGTAATTCATTTTCTTGAGAATATTTTTTTACTTGTAACTGGACATTAAAAATGAAAAATGCTGAAAAAACTGAAAATAGTGATAAAATTATAATTAATATTGTCGAAACAAGTACAGGTATATTAAATTTGAATTTCCTATTAGATTTCACTTTATTCATTATTATCTCACCTTTATCAAATATTTAGTATATAAGTATAGAAATACGTAATACCCAGTCCAAAAAACCAAATGCTGATAATTGATACAATTATCCCAATTGTTAATGCTGTGTATATGTATGTCTTTTGATTAATAGACACTACAAAAGCGACAACAACTGTACCAACTGTCATCAAAACCAATGCTGTTGTTAAAATTTCAGAAGTTTGATCGTATATTTGTGCATTTATTTTATAGTAATAAGCATCAGACAATAACATATAATAATCATAGCCCATTCTTGAGGAAATATTGATTCCAGTGTTTTTTATAAATATAGGTGTATATTGTCCTATTTTTTCAACTATACCCAGATAATAAAACATCTCGCCTTCCCAATTATATAGGTCTATGTCTAATATCTCAGGTTCATTTGGATAGTATGTTTTATTTATAAAAAATAAGATTTCTTGTTCTAGGGTAGATTTTAAATTTTGATAATTATTTCTTATTAAAAAGTTCTCCATACCAAAATAAGAGTAATTATTCGCTTTTGTGGCATTATTATATTCTGACCAATTATATGCATAAGTCTGGCGAATTAAATTATTAAGTATTTCAATTTTACCGACAAATTCTAGTGCTATAGAATCTATATCATCTTTTGAATATGTACCAGGGTATGTTTGGTTATATGCCTTTGATTCATTTATTAATTCATTTAAATATTTTAGATCTTCAAGTATTCCTAAAGCTAATTGCTGATTTAATTTGTCTTCATCGAGGATCATTTCAACATCTTTCTCAATAGCGCTAACGACCCGATATCTTAAATCTGAGTTCTCTGAATTAATTTTAACTTGGGACTGTATATTATAAATGAAAAATGCAGAAATAACAGATAATATCGATAAAACTATTATCAAAATCGATGAAAGGAGTACCGCAATATCTATCTTTCCCTTTTTATCCTTTTTTCTTTGGTTTGGAATCTTTTTGTATTCCAATTAATTTCATCTCCATTAAATTGAATGGTATATTAAAATTTGTTTTGAAATTTAAACATATCCCTTAAAATTCAATTTATTTTTAAAAGAAAAAAATTAAACTTGAAAAATTGTCCCTAACAAAATTTAACCTTAAAATATTTTAATTCTATAACGAAGACAATAAATATAAAAAGCAAAAAGAATTACAAGTTAAAAGAAGATATAACTACTAAAATAAATACCATTTTTTGAAGTTTTCATTGATAATAACGATTTTTTAAAAATATTAAATATAAATTTTAAGATTAAATGTAAAATTTAAAGAAATTAATAATTTAGAAAATAAGATAAT
>SUPR01000142.1 GCA_005191425.1 Candidatus Helarchaeota ASGARD archaeon Hel_GB_B | reverse complement strand
GCAAGGAATATATTTATAGAGGACTTTTAAGAATTAATATTTTTGATTTAGGTGGTCAAGAACAATTTATTAAAGAATATTATAAGGAAGAATGGATAAATAACATTTTTTCAAATTGTTCGGCTTTTTATTTTGTTGTTGATTCATCAAATATCGTTCATTTAACAAAAGCAAAAGAAGAATTTTATAAAGCAATAAAATGTTTAAAAGATTATTCTAAAAATGAATGTAAAAAAATTACTTTAGTTATATCTAAATGCGATATTGGAAAAAAATCACCTAAAGAAATAAAAAATTTTATATTTGACCATCCAAATTATGAAAAATCTATTGAAAGTATAAATGTATCGATTCCAAAAAATACTGCAAGAAAAAATTTTGGTAATTCATTAAATGAATTAATTCCTGAAAATGTAAAATCGAAGCAAGAAATTTTGAATAAGATTTGTTTTGATTTTAATAAAAAATATAAAGCACAATATTCATTAATTTTAAATAAAAAAGATGGACTTGAAATCGCGTCAGCAATCGATAAAAATTTAATTTCTAAACGACTTCAAGAAGAACTTGAATATACATCCCTTAAAGCTCTATTATATTCAGAAGATGAAGCAAATATTTTCAAGTTGCTAAAAGATGACAAATTAATTTCGACTAATATCATGAATTTTAGACTTTGGCAAACTTCTGATAACAAAAACATTATAATTTTACATGATTTTTCCGAAGAAACAGGATTTTTCGCTGTCCTCAAATCTGAGAATTTTCATTATGATAGATTAAAATCGTCTATGGACGTAATAAAAAATAAAATAACAAAAGTTCTTAATGGATAATGGACAAATTCGAATTTTTTATTTTTTTGCTAATTAAAATTTAATATTGAATAACATGAAAAAAATACATTTAAGATATGTCGTATAATAATTAATGATAATATAGAGCGATTTCAATAACCTCAATTTCAGTTTAATAAAATTAAAAAAAAGATATTTTTTCGCTTAAAAATAAAATTTAAATGCCAAAATTTACCTAATTTTTAAAAATTGAATCAAATAGAAATAAATAAATAATTCTAATTAAAAATGAAATAAAAATATTGAAATTCTAATACATCAATTTAGAAACCACGATTTCTTAATATTTTAATATCAAATCATTCGAAATATTATAATAAAATAAATAACAATGTGATAAAAGATGGTATTACTCGAAATTAGATGGCATGGTAGAGGTGGCCAAGGTGCCATCACTGCTGCTCAAATATTAGCGGAGGCTGCATATCTATATGAAGGTAAATATGCTACTGCATCCCCATCTTTTGGGGCAGAAAGACGTGGGGCCCCAATTATGGCATCAACAAGAATTTCTGATAATAAAATTTACCGTCGAAGCCAAATTATCAATCCAGATGTTGTTATAATCTTAGATGATACACTTATTAAATCAGCTGATGTAACATCTGGATTAAAAAAAGAGGGAATTATAATAATCAATTCAAAAAAAGATAAAGGATCATTAGGATTCAATTCACTTAAAGTTTATACAATAGATGTAACATCTATTGCAGAAGGATTAAATCTTTATTCTTCAGGTTCATTAGTTCTAAATACTCCAATACTTGGAGCAATTATTAAAATACTTAAAATTACAACACTTGATAATATTAAAAAACTTATTTCAGCGAAATTCCCGTCTGATGGTGGAATTAATGCTCTAGCTGCTGAAAAAACATATAAACAAACGAAATTGGAATGAAAATTATGTCAAATTTTAAATTTAAACAACGAAAAAGGCCCATTTCATCTGTATCATATCCAGTAATTGGCGAAGCTGGAAATACAGGTTCTTGGCGGATACATAGACCAGTTTTAAATGAAAAAAAATGTACTGCAGTAAAGAAAAACGATCTTGTATGTCTTTTATGTTGGTTATATTGTCCGGAAGCGTGTATTTCAAAAACCGTACCACCAAAAATTGATTATACCTATTGTAAAGGGTGTCTGGTCTGCGTTTCTAACTGTCCCACAGGTGCTCTTACAGCTATTGAAGAATCAACTTTTAAGGAGGAATGAAAATATGGCAAAATTGTTATTAAATGGAAACCACGCTGCAGCTAATGCATGTAAAGATGTAGGTGTCCAAGTAATTGCTGCCTATCCAATAACTCCTCAAAGTCCTATTGTAGAACGATTGTCCCGATTTGTCGATGATGGAAAACTAAATGCTGAATTTGTACGAGTTGAAAGTGAGCATTCAGCTATTACTGTTTGTATTGCTGCATCAACAACAGGAGCTCGAGTTTTTACAGCAAGTTCTGCAAATGGTCTTTGTCTGATGCATGAGCAACTTCATTGGGCTGCTGGATCTCGGCTTCCAATTGTACTTGCTTGCGCAAATAGAGCTCCCGCAGCGCCATGGAATGTATGGACTGACGAACAAGACTCCATTAGCCAACGTGATACTGGTTGGGTTCAATTATACTGCGAAGATAACCAAGAAATATACGATACTATTATCCAAGCCTATAAACTTGGTGAAGACCCGGAAATTTATGCTCCCGTAATGGTCTGTTTTGATGGATATATCTTATCACACACAATGATGCCTGTAGAAACTATAGACGACTCTAATTTAATTAAAGAATTCTTACCTCCTTATAAGCCCCATACACATTTAGACCCTAATGACCCATGTATTGTCAATCTGGTTACTTTTCCATGGATAAGACACGACCCTGACAAACCTGGAATTGAAAAAATGGGAGCTTATCCTGAATTTAGATATGCATTACAACAATCTCTTTTAAAAGTACCTGAAAAATTCAAAAAGATTGATAAGGAATTTGGCGATAAATTTGGGCGATATTATGGGATCTATAAAGAATATTTGTGTGATGATGCAGAATTCATTATATTTGGAATAGGAACGCTTGCATGTGAAGCGCGCATTTCCGCAGATTTATTAAGAAAACAAGGTTTCAAAGTTGGATTAATAAACTTAAAATTATACCGACCTTTTCCAAGAGATGATTTAATAGAATTTATTACTAAACATCCAGACATAAAAGGAATAATTGTTTTTGACCGAAATTTAAGTTATGGATATGAAGGAGCCGTTTGCACCGATTTGAAAAGCACTTTATACTCTGCTCATTTTGACATTCCAGTTCATAATTATATTGCAGGAATTGGTGGTAGAAATATTACTGCCGAACAAATAGCCTCAGCTACAAAAAAATCGTGTGAAATGATATTAAAAGGTCAGATTGATAAAAAGCCTGAATGGATTAATATCGATATGGAGGATTAGATAATGAGCAAAATTTTAAAACCTAAGGATATCCCCGAGGAAGAATTTATTCTTTCCGGTACCAGAGCTTGTAGTGGCTGTGGTTTATCGTTAGCATATAGATTTGCGCTAAAAGCTCTTGGTAAAAATACCATAATCACTGTTCCAGCTTCTTGTTCTACAGTGCTTCATGGTATGTACCCATGTGCAGCTGTTAATTTGCCCATGTTAAATACAGCATTTGAATCAACTGGTGCATCGGCTAGTGGGATCAGGGCAGCACTGAACATTCTAGGTAAAAAAGACATTACTGTACTGGCTTGGGCTGGCGATGGTGGAACTACAGATATAGGAATTCAATCACTATCTGGCGCAGCTGAAAGAGGGACTGATATTATTTATGCATGCTATGATAATGAAGCATACATGAATACAGGGACACAAAGAAGTGGCTCCACTCCTTTTGGTGCATATACCACCACAACTCCTTCAGGAAAGAAGCAAAGACGTAAAAATATGCCTAAGATAATGGCAGCTCACGGAATACCCTATGTTGCAACAGCTAATGCAGTATATCCTATCGATCTTTTTCAGAAATTTAGACGAGCTAAAGATGAATTTAAAGGTGATACTCGGTACATTCATATATTTAGTCCATGTCCACCTGGCTGGGGGTTTGAACCTCAAGATTTAATCAAAATTGGAAAACTTGGGACTGAAACAGGTATTTGGGACTTATATGAGATTATCAATGGAAAATTCACTTTAAATAATATAACAATGAAAATTGTACAAGGAAAAATTAAACGAAAACCAGTCGTTGACTATTTTAGAGCACAAAAAAGATTTAATACATTATCTAACAATGCTATTAGAAGAATACAAGAAGAGATTGACAAAAAATTTCAAGAATATGAAAATTCATTTGCATAATGAAGGATTGTAAATGGAAAATATTGATAATATCGGTGGATATTCTCTTGCTCTAACCTGTAAATATAATGAAGCATTAAAAAAATTTCAAAAAGAATTAGAGAATTTCCCAGATGACCCTATCATATTATATAATATTGGTGTAATTTTACAACAACTTAAACGATATGATGAAGCAATAAATTCATTTGAAAAATCAATAGCAATAAGACCAATGCCATTCACATTAGTAAATGCTGGTATCACCTATGGTATTATTAATGAATACAGAAAAGCCTTTAATTATTTTAAAAAAGCTATAGAACTTGACAATAATTATACTGATGCTTGGTTTAATATGGCAGTGGTCATTAATAAAATTGGTGAAATTGAAAAATCTATTGAAGCATTAAATATTGTCCTGAAAATTGACCCAAATGATATTATTGCTCAAGAACAATTACTAAAATTACGCAAAAAATTAAAAAGAATTGTTAAGAACAGTTCAAATAATTTTACTATAAAAGAGTAAATAGTTAAAAAGCTAATTAAAAGGTGAATTTTTTATTAATACATTATTAAAATATGGAAATATTGCTTTAAATGGTACTATCGAACTTAGTGATATATGTTGCGATGGCTTCCTTTACCAAAAAATTGGAATAATTTCTCATTTTCACCAAGACCATATTTTCGGGCTATTGAAATCATGGATTAGACCAAATATTTGTTTAATGACTGCTCCAACCCTTGAATTGATTAATTTATTTTATCAAAAAATTAAAATTGATAATGTAAAAATTTTAGATTTTCACAAGCCATTCAAATATGATAATTATAAAGTTGAATTTTTGCCCGCAGATCATGTATTAGGAAGCTCTCAGGTTTTAGTTTCAATTGATGGCTATCATATCTTATATTCCAGTGACTTTTTACTTACTCCTAAAACAGAAATCCCTTCTAATATTGATATATTGATAATCGATGCTACTTATGGTAGCAAATCCAATATAAGACCACCCCAAGAATTAATTTATGAAACTATTTTTAATTTAATAAATGATACACTCAAAAAGAACTTACCAATTTATATTTTTACTCATCAAGGAAAAATACAAGAAACTATGGACTTGTTATTCAATGAAATGTCTATCCATTTACCTTTTTTATTGTCCAATAATAGTTTAAAATTAGCCAAAATCTACGAGAAATTCGGACGAAATATAGGTGAATATTTTTCGTTTGATTCAGACCAAGGTGCTGAAATTCTAAAATCAAAAAATTTTATTGGATTCGTAGATTCGTCCAATATTCTATTAGAAAAACAATTTATACTAAAAAATTCTTTTAAAATTGATTTAAGCGGTTGGATTTTTAAAAAACCTTCAATAAAAATTGGAAAAAACCATTACTCAATTGCAATGAGCGCTCATGCAGATTTTAATGATCTTATGAAATACATAGAAATAATACAACCTAAATTTGTTATAACGGACAATTTCAGATTTGGATCTGCTCAGGAATTCTGTAAAGAAATAGAAAAAAACCTGCACATCCAATCTATTGCATTACCCATTAAATCAGTCTCTAAATAAAATTTTTTTTAAAATTAAAAATCAATTTAAAAATTAAAGGTTTTAAAAATAGAATTTTTTTATATTAATTAATTTTAAGTAATAACTCTAACTAAAATCACTGTCTTTTGAATTATCTTATCATTTCTTTAATATTTTTATAATTCCTATCTTAATAAATATAAATTGAGATGATAATAAAAAAATAAAAAATTTTTAATTTAAGAATTATATTCATTTACCTTTTGCTGGCCAACCGTATTCCGATAGAATACAGAAGAATATAGCAATTAATAAATGTGGAATTGCCCAGAAGAAATACCATACACCAATTGCTGCCATTATCGCACTGATAAAAAGCATTACTGAATTGACATTTTCATAATCTTTTTCCTTTATCTTTTTACTAATAGGGATAAGTAATATTGCACCTACAATTGCTATACCGCCAAAAATTATGGAAGTTACTAATGTACTTATAGCGCTTAATGGATTTAATAATAACATAAATGTAATAAACGACATTATTCCAAAGATAATTTCAACTGCTCCGCCAACAAGTGTTAAAATCCATGCAAATTTATTTAAAGTCTGGGTGGGATCTTCCCAGCCATCCCAAAGAGCTTCTCCAGCCATTTTTTTTTTCACTATTAATTTTCTTTTTATTTTTATTAGATAATATTTTTTGAATTTTTTGATTTTTAAATATTTATTTTTTTTATATATTTTTCTGAAATTTAGAGATTTTTTCAATTCCATTGCCCGACAAAAATATATAAGTGAAATTTGTTATAGTCCCTTTTATTATTAGTATCAATTTAAAAAGACTTTTTTGGTTTCACAATTGTATTTTAAAATCAACTTTAAGGTTTGAGCCAATAAAATAGGTATTTGTCGACCCTTACTGGAATTCCTGCTGGTATCTATTATTTACTTCAATAATTATAATAGAATTCTTCCTTCTACCCATACCAAAAGACATTTATATACAATAGAAGGATTCAGCTAGGTAGATATAATTTAGGATGTGATAATTATTCCTAAACAAAGTAGATTTTTTCAAAACATTTCAATTGAAGTGAA
>SUPR01000141.1 GCA_005191425.1 Candidatus Helarchaeota ASGARD archaeon Hel_GB_B | reverse complement strand
CAAATATTAGAAGAACAAATAAATAGTTTAATTTAAAAAAACATTTTTATTTTCATCTAGTTTTAATAACTAAGTGTTATATTAAAGATGAAGAGATGGGAGCATGATTAATGCTCGTCAAACCGATGTTTAACATCGGAATCCTCTTCACAAAAGTAAAAAAAGACATAGTTTAAAGCCTTCAAAGGCCTATGTCCAATTTATTTTACAAAAAATACCAAAATCTTGACACATAAAAACAGGCGTGTTATTCTTATTTTCAGATAGTCAAAAACGGCTATTTTATTTTATTTAAAACAAGCCAATTGTTGATAGTCAAATGGGGACTGCCCCACGAAGCTTCAGCGAAGTGGGGGTGTAGCTCAGTTTGGTTAGAGCGCTTGCCTGTCACGCAAGAGGTCGCGAGTTCGAGCCTCGTCACTCCCGCAAATAAAAGTTGTCCAATATTGGACAACTTTTTTGTTAATTTTATTAGCTCCCTTTGTACACTCTAACTTTTTTCATTTTCTTGGTATAATAAAAATATGTATATAAATAAATTTTTAAAAAATGTAAATACTTTTAAATATAAAATATTACTTTTGTTTTTTATTACTTTTTTATTCATTATCCCTATTATTCTACATCTAACAGGTAATGACAGTTTTGTTTTATTTCTTTTAACTGATGGAGGCATATACGAAACAATCGGAGCATTATCAGCTCTTATGGGATCGATTATATTTTTATATATATTTTGGAAAAATAAAAAATATATTTTTTATTTAATTATTGGTGTTTCGCTTTTATTTTTATTTTTTGAGGAAATAAGTTGGGGTCAATGGATATTCAAATTTAACACTCCAGAATATTTTATAGAAAACAATTACCAAAGAGAATTTAATATTCATAATTTAAATTTATTTCACAATAAAAATAGAGCCTTGTTTGATTATGGTAAATATTTAATTATAATTTATTTTGTCTATTTTACCCTTTTAATTAAGGTTTTTCCATTTTTAAAAAAATACACCTCTAAGTTCAAAATTCCAATAGGGAGTATTTTTATACTAACACTCTTACTATTGTCCAGAGAATTAAATACTATAGTCAATAAAATTTTTCTAATAAACACCAACTCTCAAGACATCTTGAGAGTTGGTGAAATATTTGAAACAAGCATTGAAATAATACTTTTAATTTTTGCGATTGAGTGTTATCTCTATTTCTCTGATTCAAAATATCGGAATAGCAAAACACTTGTTTAGCTTAATAAAAATTCGAGTTGCGACTATTAGTTCCCGCAAACAGCATCATTCCAACAAAAAACCACTGAAAGGCGGTTTTTTAAATAAATATTTAATTAAATATTTAAAGCACTATATCACTACACTCCTCAACTATATAATATTTATTTTCATCGGTTTTATAATCAAAAACTTTATTTTCAAATTTCATTATATTTGGATTATAATAATACTCTTTAATCATAAATCCATTACATTTGCCATTACTTATACAATCTTTAGGCAAATAACTTCCATCAGAAATATATTGGTGATAACCAGTGTAGTGATAAAAGCATTTATCAATATTCCAGCTTTTTCCACCGTTATTACTTTTTATTGTTTTAGCCGTTCCTTCCCCACTTCCTGCTCCACAACATTGAACCATCAATATATAAATTTCATTTCCTTCATCCCATAGATAAATAGGGTTATTACCAGAATCATCTTTGTCTATTATTTCAAAAAATATTTTCCAATCTTCATTATTTTTTTCTTTATATATAACACCAGAAAAACCAGTTGCTTTCGATATATATTTTAAACCATTATTTTTATTTATTAATGCAAATTGAAAATTTCCTAATTGAAAAAATTTTTCCACTTGATTATTATGAACATATTTTGGATATTTAATATTCGATAATAATTTTATTTCTATTATTTGTTCACCACTATCTAATAGTTTTTTTATTTCATTTGTTAATACAGTCCCTTTTCCAATTTTATATGTTTTAGGAATTATTTCGCGATAACAACTATCTATAATCATAGGAGTTTTTGAAGCGATTTCTTCCACTTGCTTACAAAATTCTTCATTAGCCATTATTTGGAACAGTTCTTTGCCACATATATTCTCTGGATAAAGATATGTGCTACTATCGCCGGTTTTATATTTTTTAGTTAAATCAACCATTCCAAAACAAGTATCAGCATTTTTATTTTCTATTGCATATGCAAAATAACATTTTTTCTTCGCATCTTCATTAATTAAAGAGTTACAGATTTCAATTTCAAGACCTTTATTTTTATTAGCATTATTAAATTCTTCATTTGTTTTTGACAAAAAATTAAGTTGTGATTTATAGCTATAATTTTGCCTTATTACACTATTAAAACTAATTCCTATAATTATTAATAAAATTAAAAATATTATAATTACTATTTTCTTATAATCTTTTTTATTTAATTTTTGAATTTCCTCTTCCATGTCTACATTATATCAAATTTGGGAACATAATGATATTCCTGATTTTGTTTAAAAAAGTTATAATATCGTCCACTAGGTTCCGCATATAAAAAAGTCCCATCAGGGACTTTTTTGTTAATTCCACCAACTTATTAATAAAAAACAGAAAAACAAAAAAATATGCTATAATATAAAGAAGACAATGAGCTCTTAAATAAAATATATGCTGGAAAATCGCGGCAAACACAAACATCTTACTAAAATAATTCTTTTAGGTTTGTTTTTAGTGGCCTATATCATTCTAAGCAGCACGATTTACAATATCAATTATGAAACAAAAATGACCACATTTTTGATGAATTCCACTCTGGAAATGGCAAAAATAAGGAGTAATCATGTTAAAAATACTATCAGAAGAGAAAAAGAATTAACAAGTGGAACTAAAGATATCAATCTAGCAGAAAAACTTAAAGGAAAAATTCTTTTACAGATTGAGGCTGATGGTGCTGCCTGGTATGTTTCGCCCATTGACACAAAAAGATATTATCTTGGAAAACCAAGAGATGCAATGCTAACTATAAAGAAACTGAGTAAAAAGATGCCCCTTGAGGAAATTGTGGACTACATATATTTTGAAAAAAAATTCCCCGAGGAATTAGCCGGAAGATTTCTATTAAATACAGACGAAAAAGATGAATACTATTATATCCATCCTGAAAGCAGACTCGCCATACCTCTAAAAACACCAAATGAAGCATTCCATCTTTTAATAGACCTCGGACTTGGAATTACAAATAAAGATATTAGGAAAATTACGGTTGGAGAATTGTAGGTTTTGCATCTAGCACAACATTTAAATATAAGTATAATAAAAAACTGTAGATTTAAATCTACAGTTTTTTATTTACTAACGAATTTACGACATCAACACATCCAAATATTATTTTTCCACCACAATCTCCCGATAAAACCTTTTATTTTTAACATCCTCCAAGGCCTGCCAAATATATCCAATTACATTCTCTGGTAAAACGCCCATATCAAACCATTCTAATCCACCACATTTTTCCGGCTCATTATTAATAATTTCACCCTCCCATTTATTAACACTAAAAAAGAAATCAACTCTTTCATTGCTTACTTCATGTCTATTTAAAACATTTCGCAATTCTAAATTATCAACTTTAATATCAATTCCCGCCTCTTCTTTCGCTTCTCGAATCATCGCCTCCTTTAAGGTCTCATTATCCTCAACGTGCCCAGCAACCAAACCATAATTCCCATCTTCAAATCCCGTGTTTTTCCGCAAAAGTAAAAGAGTTTTATTATCTTGAGTTAAAACCAAGTACACCGAAGCTATAATCCCAAATCTTTTTTTATTCATATTTATAAAATTAAAATATTTTAAATTTATTTTTAAATTACGAGCCATCTTTTTTGGATCTTTCAATTTTATCTAAACAATATTGCAATTTTGTTTTATCGTTAATTTTTTGGCAAATGTTTTTTTCACTTCCATAAAATTTAGGTGCTATTATTAAATAGCACATATCAGAATCAGAAGTATTAGCACACAATTCTGGGTTTAAACTAAGCTCTGCTATTGTAGCATAACATACTGCCTGGCTTGATACATCATCACCTACATACTTGCAATAAGATACATCTAAAGTTAAAAGTCCCTTAGAGCTAAAACAATTGATTTTTTTCATACGATCTGTATGCTTATTACAATCGGCATTTTCAAGACAAATCGTTTTTCGATCTCTATCGTTAATATCCTCGCAGAAAGTCTGATCACCACCCTTTATTGCTAAATCAAAATAACATTTATCCCTTAATTTATTATCATTGATTTTATCACAAAAATTTATCATTTTCCCTATTGTACTGCCATAATAACAATTATCCTTTGCGACAATTAACGATTCTAAATTACAATTTAAAATATTATTTGAATAAAATTTTTGATAACATATATTTCTACCTATTTCGGAATTGATATACCGACAAAGAGACTTGTCATTATTTAATTTTGCGCTATATCCAAAACAAGAATTTTGTGATAGCCCCTCTCGATATTCATAGCAATCAATATCTTTATTTAAATTATAATCTTTTTTATTTTCTTCTACTTCTTTTTCTATTTTTTTAGATATAAACTTTTCAGCCCCTTCTAAATTCTTAGCCTTTAAAGTATTATAAAATTCTTCTAGACCCATTCTTTCCTTATATTTAGTATAATGCCCTGTAAATTCTTTATAATTGCTATCAATTAAAACAACGATATTATTCTTGCTTAAACCATAACAGTTATTCTCACATTGAGATTTTTTAATCATACTCTTATTCGCCTCCATATCACTCGAGGAATTAAATTTTATAACCATCACATCAATACCAGCATCTTCTATCTTGGGATTATTTATTTTTTTACGTGATAAACTTTGAAAATAAATATTTTCAATACTTTTAATATTTATTCCGAAATATCTACTTTCTAAAATGTTATAATCTGTAAAATTACCTGGATTTGACTCAATACCTTGTTTTTTTAAAAAATCACTAATTGGAAACAAAACAAATCTTTCTGGAATTTCTTCTTTTTGTAAAATATAATCCGAAAAATTAACAACACTTGCTTCCTTCTCTGGTGTATTACTTTTTACTAATCCTTTTTTACATCCAGAAATAAAAGCTACTAATAATACCAAAAAAATAATTTTAATTTTCATACTTTATGCTTAAATATTTTAATTATTAATGGTAACCGTACCTTTATTCATATCAACTTTATATTCATGATTTTTGTCCCTAGCTTCTGTCCAGCTTAAAATTTCAAAACTTTCAGGATTTAAGCCGTCAATTTTTTTATCATACAAATATACATAATTCTTATCTTTAGTAAAAAAATCATTAGGACCATCAATTAGACTAAATGAAAAAGGATCAGCATCACTTATTATTCTATCTCTGAAAAATACTTTATTGTTATCTTTAGCAAATTGTTTCCCTATATAGATAAATGATTCATAGTCAATATCCTTAATTTTTTTTAATTCACTTATATGACTATATAAATATGCAGCATTTTTATCCTTTGCATATCCTCCGCCTAAAACTAAAAATGTTTTAAAATCAGCATAATTAAGATAAAACCAATCACTTTTCCCACCAGTTCCCCCGATAGGAATAAAATTTTTATTAAAAGCATAAATTTTATCACCGTCCAAATGATAATAATCATCAGTTTTAATAAGGTCAATATCATTAAATTTTGCTTTATCATTTATTGAACAACCCGAAAACAAAACAGTAATTATTATTATTAATAGTATGTTTAATTTTAACATTTTAATTTAAAATAATTTTATTATACTTAATTATACCACACTCTTATAAATCTAAATAACTAAATTTCTATTACTAACTATACTATTCCAACTTCATCCCAATCTCCAATAAAAATATAAACTACCACGTTCCATGCTATAATTAAATTATAAATATAAATGCTCTCTATGCTTAAATTTATTAAACTTAAAAAACTAAACAAAAAATATATAATTCTCTTTTTATTTTTATTTCTTTTTTTAATTGCTGTTTGGCAAACGAATAAACCTCTTCCTAAAAACATAAACTACATTAGTCCTAAAATCCCTCTCCAAGATTCTCAGATTAATTTTTTATATGATTTAACATACACAGATAATCAAGGCGACATAGCTCATGAACAACAAATATTTGATGAGCTTATAAAGGATATAAAAAATGCCCAAGAGTATATTTTAGTTGATATGTTTCTTTTTAATTCCTGGCTAGGTAAGGCGACTACAAGTTATCGATCCTTGGCCGGTGAATTAACTAGCGCCCTAATAAAACAAAAAACTAAATACCCAAACCTTCAAATAGACTTAATAACAGATCCAATTAATATTGTCTATGGCGGAGATATTAGTCCTGAACTAGAATCCTTAAAAAAAGCTGGAGTAAATATTATTATTACAAACTTAAAACCTTTAAGAGATAGTAACCCTGTTTATTCTACACTTTGGCGAACTTTCTTTCAATGGCTTGGAAACCATACCTGGCCAAGATGGGTTAAACATCCTTTTTCTGAAACAACAAATAAAGTTAGTCTCAGAAGTTATTTAAGTCTTTTAAATTTTAAGGCTAATCATAGAAAAACTTTTTTAGCAGATTCTGGAGAAAATTTTGTTTCTATTATAATGTCTGCTAACCCACATAATTCTAGCTCGGCCCACTCTAATGTAGCTATGAAAATAATAGATAATAACTTTGCTCATGAACTTTGGCGTTCCGAACAGGCTGTAGCTAAAATGTCAAAAACAAATCTTAGACCATTTCCTCAAAAAGAAAATAGAATAAGTACAAGCACAAAAAATACAGCTCAGCTAATTACAGAAAAACAAA
>SUPR01000140.1 GCA_005191425.1 Candidatus Helarchaeota ASGARD archaeon Hel_GB_B | reverse complement strand
TTATAAAAATTGAAAAATTGATTTAAATAAATATATAAAAGAGTTGATTTGGTGATTTAATTAATTCCTAAAAGTGAATATGAAATAGATATAATAGTTGAGAAGGGCGGAGAAAAAAATATAGTAAAAGGAATATTAAGGATGGTCTATAGTCCCTCTATTGTTAAGAAGTTTATTGATAATTTACCAATAATCAATGAACGTGGTATAGTACTTGAAGGCAATCGTTTAGCTTTTAAAGCTAATATAAATACAGGAGTAGAAAAACCAACAATGAGTGTTAAAAAAGGAGACATTGCTTATCAACCATTAGGCGATGAGATTTTGATATTTTTTGAAGACGTTGATAAAACATTTAGTAAAGTTAATGTAATTGGAAATCTAAAAAATACAAGCGATATTACCAATATTTTGAAAAAAATAACATTAAGTGCAAAAATTAGTGTAAAATTATCTGAATCTGAATGATGTTTAAGGATTTACTTGCTTTTAATTTTAAATAAGGATATTTACATACAATACTAACATTACTAAAAAAGAAACTAATATTATTAATTGGATTAATAATTTTAATATATTTTTATTAAGATAATAAATATCTTCAGATAAAATTGGTTTTGAAATTTCTTGTCTGGTAAATTCGACTTTTTTTAAAATAGCATCACTATTAAATTGAGGTAATAATTTTTCTATAATGTATGAAATATTACTATTTATATCAGGAATTATTTGTAAATGTTGTAAAAGATTTTTTAAACAAGCTTCTGAATCCGTAATTATTTCATAATCAATATTAATAGCATGATCATTATATACTTGCCAACATTTTAAATCTATATGGTTTGGATTTTTAGTTCTAATAAATTGTGCAGGATCTACGACAATACCAACTGCATTAGGAGAAAACATCTGATAACGTTTTTGAGTACTTATATCTATACTAGAAAAAAAATGAGCTCCCATATTTGGATGTGAGTGATACCAACCAACAATTTTTTCATTAATATTTAGATTATCTAATTCTTCTGCGATTTTTGCTAATTCAATATCATCAATAACTACATGAACTGAAGTACCATACTGTTTCCCTGTTCTTGTATCTGTAATTATAACAGTATCCTTATAAAAATATCCAATTAAAAATCCCGCAATTTCCTTATTTGGATTTGAAGCACTATGGTAAATAATTTTTGCAACTGCAAGAGGATATATTTTTACTTTTGGTGCCATCGTTATATATCAAATAAAATTTTTTAATATATAAACATTGATAAATTTTAACTTTATAATAATAGATTAATATATTAATTCTTTAAATCTTAGTAAATAAAATATATGCATTTATGATTATGATTTATAAGAATTTAAAGCAATTTCTAAACTTTTAATTCCTTCTTCTATTGGTACTGGATTCTTCTTATTATAAAGAAACGCATAAATTTCCCTTCTTAGTGGCTCCTCGAAGGTGTAAGGCTGAGAAATCTCAATATATTTATATTGAGGATCTTTTTCTTCACTTGAAATAAATTTTAATTCTTGAGTAATATAATCAATTTCTAAAGAGCCATATTCTCCATACACTATTAATTTACGATATTTTGCAGATGTCAACCAATTTGCTTCAATTAATCCTTTAACTCCACTACTATATCTTAATAAGATAAAGGCAGCATCTTCATATTTACTATTATGTCCATAAGTTAACATTGATTTTTGTTCGATAACATCGCCAAAAAGAAATCTTTGAATATATATTGAATGAATTCCTAAATCTAATATAACACCAATGTCCCAATTTCTATGTGGATGTCTTCCAATTCGTCTAGAACTAACCATTATAATATGTCCTATTCTATGTAGATTATTTTTCAATCGTTCGATAACTGGATTAAAAAGTTCAATAAATCCACACATTAATCTAACATTATCGTATTTTAGCAATCTTTTAACTGAATCTAAATCTACTCCCAATGGTTTTTCTAATAATACATTAATTCCTTTTGAAGCTAATTTTTCTGCAATTTTTGGAATTTCTTTTGGTGGAACTACAATACTAACAGAATCTATTTTTTCATTTTTTATTAATTCATTATAATCTGAATAATAATTGATATTATATTTCTCTGCTAACGATTTTGCTTTATTAATATCTATATCACAAATAGCTACAAGATTTGAAAGAGAATTTAAAACTCTTGCGTGGGCTGAGCCAAACCACCCGGCTCCAATTACAGCAGTATTTTTTTTTCCCATAAATTTAACCTACTACTAATAATATAATAAATATGTTTATATTATCTTTATACTGTTTTTAATTTACCTTTTTGTATCAATTTTTTAAACCAATCTGGAAGTATAAAACCTAAATATACCAAAATAGATGATACAACTGCAAAAATCCATGCAATTACAACAAAAATTGAATATCCTGGACTTGCAGGATTAAATAAAAGAATAATTGCATCACATAAAAAAGATAAAAAAATAATAATATTACTTAATTGAGCAAAAGCTATACATTCAAATCCTATTTTATATACTCTTTCCTCTATACGTATTGCCTCTCTAAAAGCAAAAATAGCAACTATAATATAAATAATTAAATTATAAATAAAATATACTCCTTGCGTATACGCTCTTATACTAGGTGGATCGTTCGGACCTGGATCTACTCCATAATAATTATTAGGTAAAAACAGTAAAATAGCAATTATAATACCAACAATAATGAATGGAATTGCTTTTTTATTATTTTTATCCCAAAAAATATGAATAGTAAAGAAAATTAAAAAGATATCATATAATATAACAAATAGAAATCCGATAGGCATACTTATTGAATAATAATCAGGACTTAATGTAGGATTAAAGCCATTAATAATCCATAAAATCATCCAACTAAATAAACCTGTAAATGCAATAAAAGGAGCTAAAGCAATTGAAAATAAGGCTAAGGCTAAAAATAATGTTGGAATAGTTTTACGCTCCTTATATTTTGAATAAATTAATTTACTTAAATATAAAATAATAATAAATACAATAAACTCAAATATTAATGGTAATAAATGAATTTGTGGGTCAAATAAATCTGATTTAGCCACCAATTGACTATAACCTCAACTTTTTTATTTTTATTAAACATTCTAATTAAAATTTAATTTATTTAATTCTTAATTTACTTTTTTATAAAATTAATTTTTGAAATTTTTTTAAAAGAGATTATTAGTTTTATTTAGCGTATCTTTTTAATATTTATTTTTTTATTGTCAAATTAATTTGATTTTTTTAAATATATCTTAGTTTTTTAATATTTTCGTAACTTAAAATTTAAAAATTTATATATTATTTTATAAAATTAAAGATTTTATTAATGAAAAATAGATATTTAATTATAATTTATATAGAACTTTTATTTTCATATTAGTTAGTATTTAATTAGTTTACATAAATTAGGTAATTATAAATGGAATTCGTTCAAGATTTTTGGATAATGAATTCTGGTGGAGTAACACTATTTTGGCTCTTCCTGAAAGAATCTGATGATAATATTCTAGTAGGGAGCTTTCTGACTGCTATAAAAAATTATATTGAGAATTTACAAGGAGAGAAATTAACTTCTATTGTTTTTGGAAATTCTAAATTAACTATATTGCATGGTGAAAAAGATCTTTTTTTTGTTGTAAGAACCCCAAAAGCAATAAAAGAAAATTATATTCGTAAATTATTAAAAACAATTGAAAAACAATTTATGGCAGAATATGGAGATAGAATTTCAAATTGGGATGGTAATGTTCATGTATTTAAAAACTTTAAAAAAGTAGTTTTAGATATTTTTAGTAATATACCTATAAAAAGAATAAAAGATTCATTATGGTAATTTTGTTTTTATACTTATACCTTGGTGGAACTGATGAGTAATTTGAAAAATAAGAGTCTCATTACAACTCAAGAATGGTCAAAAGATGAAATTGATACCGTCTTAAAAAAAGCTTTTGAATTAAAGCGCAATTTTAAAAAAGGTGATTATAAAAGTATTGAATTATTACCGGGTTATACTCTTATTATGATATTTTTTAGTCCATCTACAAGAACTAGAAATTCATTTGAGGTAGGAATGACCCAATTAGGTGGGCACGCTATTTTTATTGATGCAAATAAAAGTTGGCTTGGTAGGAAAAGTGAAAGTATTAAAGATACTGTAAAAGTACTGTCCAGATATGGAGATGTTATTTCAATTAGAATTTTTCCCAACATAACTAATTGGAAATATGGTGCAAGCAATCAAGTTGTACGTGAATTTGTAAAATATTCAGATGCCCCTGTAATTAATATGGAAGATGATTTATATCATCCATGCCAAGCATTAGCAGATATAATGACCATTAAAGAAAAATTTAATAATATTAAAAATAAGAAATTCGTTCTCTCATGGGCATATCATCCTTTTCCTCTCCCTTTAAGTGTACCTAATTCGACAGTTTTAATTATGACAAGATTCGGTTTAGATGTTACTTTAGCTCATCCTCCTGGATATGAATTGGACCAAAAAATTATTGAACAAGCAAAAGAGAATGCAGAAAATTCTGGCGGTTCTTTTGAGATAAAACATTCAATTAAAGAAGCTTATCAAGATGCAGATATTATTTATGTTAAATCTTGGTGTTCTCTAAAATATTATGGTAAACCTAAGGAAGAGAAAAAATTTAGACTTCCATATAGAGGTATTTGGATTTGTAATGACGAATTAATGGAACTTACCAATAAAAATTCAATTTTTATGCACTGTATGCCTATTAGAAGAAATATAGTTGCGACAGATAGTGTATGTGATGGTAAACATTCTGTCATTTATGATCAAGCTGAAAATAGATTACATGTCCAAAAAGGACTGCTAGTATCTATTCTAAAATCATAAAAAATTTCTTAATAAATAATTCTAAAATTTTAATACTATTTAAAAAATCTTCTTTTAAAATATATTCTCCTTTTGTATGTTCAAGTGTCGGATCTCCTGGTCCATAACTAATAGTTGGTATTTTTAATGTATTTCCAATAACGTTCATAAATGTTGTTCCAGTTTTTCTTGTTAATTTACTTTTTTCATTTAAAATTTCTTCAATAGATTCTGACAAATATTTTATAAATTCTATTTTTGGATTAACTGAATATGGGTAGACATTGCTTATTATTGTATGCTCTATTACACAATCATTTTTTTCCATAAACTTTAATTTTATTTCATCAATTTCCTTAAAGATATTTTCTATATCTATACCATAGGGATATCTTATATCTAAATAAAATTCTGCCCAAGATGGAATAATATTTTTACCTTCAGCTGATTTAAATTCAGTTATTGTTGGAATAACACTAAAATAAGGAGTTCTTCCTTTATATTTTGTATTACATAAACCTTTTATTTGATTATAATATTGAAATGCTAATTCTATACTATTTTTAAAGAGCCAAGAAATTGCTGGATGTCCAATCCCTTTATTTGATGTCAATTTTACTTTTAATGATGTTCTACCTTTATAAGCAACTACTATATTTTTTGTATTATTTGGTTCTGAAAATATCGCGAAATCTATTTTTCTATTATTATTTAAAAATGTTTCAATACCATCGGTACTAATTTCTTCTTTTACAATTCCTGCAAAAATAATTTTTCCATTAAAATCTTTATCACAAAATTTAGATGAAGCAATTGCAAGAGCCATAAGGGGACCTTTAGCATCTACAGCTCCACGTCCATAAATTCTATCTTTTTCTTCTTTTACTTCGATAAAATCATTTATTGTATCCATATGGGAGGCAAGTAATAGAACGGGTGCTCCTCTACCAATTTCTCCAATAACATTACCTGCTTTATCATATCTAACATTTTTAAAATGATGTTTAATTAAAAAATTATATAAAAATTCTGCAAACTTTTTTTCATTACCTGATGGAGAAAAAATTTTTAATGCTTGTAGAAGGAGGCTTATATAATAATTTTCATCATCCAAATTTTTAACATCCTTTTTATTGTATTTATACAAAACTCCAAGAAACAACTGTTCCTGTTTTTCCTTCTAAAACAGAAGAAATTGGGTTCTCTAAAATACCTGATCCTATATATACCGTTTTTATTCCTAAATTAAGTGCTTCACTTGCAGCATAAATTTTTTTCTTCATACCACCCTCAACTTTGTTCAAAATATCTTTTAATTCCTCTTTTCCAATACTATCTATGACTTTTCCATCAATTATAACGCCTTCTACATCTGTAAATAATAGTAATTTCTTTGCTTTTAATGCAGCACCTATATATCCAGCTACTCTATCTGCATCTAAATTTAGCAACTCGTATTCTAAACCAATCCCAATTGGTGCAATAATTGGTAAATAATCATTTTCTAACAAAATATTTATTAATGTAGGGTCTATATGCTCAATTCTACCACTATAATCATCATGAATTGCAATTTTCTTTCCAGTTTTTTCATCTATAATTCGTAAATTATCTTTTCTTTTAGCTTGGATTGTAGTTCCATCTGCACCACAGATACCAACTGATTTTATTCCTAAAGATTCAAATTTTGAAACCAATAATTTATTTAATTTTCCAACCATTACCATTTGAGCAATTTCTAAAGTTTCTTTATCAGTTATTCTTGTTTGCATACCCGAAACTGATTTTACAATTCTTGGCTCTTTTCCTACTGCTCTTAACATTTTATTAATTTGTGGTCCTCCGCCATGAACCAAAACAATTTTATCTTTTTTATTTTTTATTAAATTAGCTATATCTTTTATTACATTTTCAAATTTATTTTCTTGAGATAATAATTTACCACCTAATTTTATAACAGTTATAGACATTTCTACTCCTCACTATTATTTCTTACATTCCTTAATTAAATAATCAACAATTCTACCAGCTATATCTGTTCCAGTTGTCCATGAAACAGCTTTAAAACCTGATGTATGGTTTATTTCTTGGATTAGGTATCCTTTATCACTTTCTAATATA
>SUPR01000139.1 GCA_005191425.1 Candidatus Helarchaeota ASGARD archaeon Hel_GB_B | reverse complement strand
AGTATATGCAACTCCAGTTCTAAAAATGGGAAATTTAACAGGTTTTCCAGCTGCAATAGCTGCAAAACTTTATGCTGAAGGGAAAATTGATGGTATTGGAATTTTACCGCCAGAATCACAAGATCCAAATCAATACATAAAAGAATTAGAAAAAATTGATATTAAAATTATTTATGATGATAGAGGAATTCCAGAAATTTTTGATGAATCTAAACCCTATAAATTAAAATTTTTTGAAAAATACACATATACAATTATATTGATTTCAGCTCAAATTATCATTATATGTTTATTTGTTTTCTTATTTTTGTGGATATTCAAAGTTTTTTAGAAATTTTCTATTTAATCATTTGTTTTCATAATTAATCCCATATTAATTAATCCCATATTTTTTATTTTAATCAATTAATTTAATAGACATTAACTATGTTATAATTTTTAAATTAATTTTATAGTAAACATTAAGAAAAAATACACCAATAAAAAGATTAAGTTAAATTCACTAATAATTTGAGTTTATAAAGAAAAAAATAGGGGGATATACTTAATCTAATAACCTTTTTTCTCCTTTTAGTCCTTGAATTTCTGTAATATTCTGTGTCGCTTCTAAACATCCGACATAATTTCCATTGGAATCGCGTAGTGCATAATATTCAATAAGAACTTTTTGCTTTTTTTGAGATGGGTCGAGAGAAAGTTCAATCCAAAATCGAGCTTTATCCCTTTTTCCTTCCTTCATTTCACGTAAAATTTGTTCTACTTTATGAACACTTTTTTTAGGATGACAATTATGGACATCTTTTCCGATTACTGAAAGAGGTCTTTTAAATAGACGAGTTTCATGTTTATTCCAAGCAAATACTTTATCATCTTTATCTACTATTGAAAATTCAATTGGTATTGTTTCAAGAACTATTTCTAACATGTCTTCAGGGATTTTTCCAATCATTTTTTAAACCTCGGAATTTAAATTATAAAAAATAAATTAATTAAGCTTAATTAATATCATTTTAACTTTTAAAAAACTTTTATCATTTGTTAAAATTTTTATAACAATTGAAATTTTCTAAATTGTGTATTTTTTGCCTATAAATTATTTTGTAAATATTTTCTGCGCTAAACCAATGAATTTTTAAAATTTAATGGTTAATTCCTAATGAATATATTTTATAATTTATGGTGAATGCTACAAAAATTAGGGTTTAAAATTTACCGTTGGGATTGGTCTTATTAAAAAATAAATTAAAAGCGCATTTTTATCAAAATTTTTGTAAAAAATTTTAATATGAAATATTTAGTAATAATTTATTTGAGATGAAAATCAAATGTCTGAAAATGAGAATTTGTCCACAGAAAAAATGGAAAAATTTATTATGATGATAATAAATGCACTTGGAATGTTAGAAAAAAATTTTTTAGATTTAGATGATAGAATTTCTAGACTGGAAGATTGGAGCAGGGAAGTTACTGAAGCGTTTAATAGTTATAATACATATTTAAATGATATTTCTGAGCAATTAAAATATAAGCAACAATCAGAAATTACAAAATCAGGTTTACAAGAGATAAAAATTGAAAATGAAGAAAATAGAATTATTACCGTTAAGTCCAATGCAACAACGATGACCGTAGCTCCAGATGAAAATGAAATCAAGTCATTTCGTAGCAAATTGTTAAAACCAATTCCAAAAGATGAAATAAAAAGAACAAAAGAGCCAACTTCAATCCGCGCTGCATTAATTCAAGAAATGAAGGAATTTTTTGGTACTGGGAAAAAAGAAGAAAACAGAAACGGTTAATTTTTAAACAAATAATATAGAACTTTTTAAGAATAATTATAATTTTTTATGTTTCAATACATTCTAAAACTTGAGATTTCATTGCTTCAAGCCTTTTTAACATTGAGGCTATTTTAAAATTTCGTTCTTCGAGGACTGAAATTTGAACAATTTTTTGATTAAGATTAAAAACTACTATGAAATAATCACCTAAATGAGAAACTAAGAAATCACAAGTTTCTTGCTTTAAAGATGAAAAGATTGAATGCGCTTTTTCCATTGGAGTATATAAAGTTTTCATTGATAGATATTTTAATTTAGGATTAATTTTTTTAATACTTATAGCGGATGCAATTTCAAGACCATCATTTTTATTAACTAACATACTCATTAATGCATTTTCATTTTTATTGAATTTAGCTAAAATCTTTTCTAATTTTTTAATTTGTGTATCAAACATATCCATTAAAGAGTAATCAATTATTGTACAGATAATTTCTCTTGCAATTCCAAGGGGTATACTTGTGGCTGATACCTCATCTAAGTTTATATCCTTAAATTCCATCCTAATTTGGTCTAATGACATTTTATGACGGTCATATTTACTTGCAATCAAGAATTTACGGGCATTTGGACTGTAGTCATTCAAAAATTTTAAAGCTTTTTTTAATTCTTGCTTGGCTTCATTAAATAATTCGGGATTAGATGAATCAATAACCCAAATAAATACGCCTACTCCACTGAATATTTTATTACTCCATAAATCTGTAAAGTATGAATAAATAAATTGTTTTTGACCACCCGCATCAAAGATAGTCACTTTTAACAGCCCACGGTACTTGTATTGGACAGTTTCTACAAATTCAGTAGGCTCTAAATTTTTTATTTCATCCCACTCCTTGCCTTCAAATACATTCTTGACTAGTGTCGTTTTACCTGCAGACCTTAAGCCCATTATTAATACTTTTAATTGCGTTTTCTTACTCAAGGTGGTTCATTTAAAACTTTTTTTTTATAATCACATTAATTTTCTACATTAAGATATTTCCATGTATTTAATATTTATTAAATTAGTTAAATATTATTTTGTATTTATTTATTATTTCATTTTTTTATTTATTCTTTAAATCTGTTTAATATTTCTAAACTCATTTTAATAATATCTTGGCTGGTGTTTGAGCCAACGGAAATTTTTTAGAATTTATAAAAGTTAAAATTCAAGTTTTAAGCTGATATTCTATCTGATAAATTATTATAACATTTAAAAATGCAATATTCAATAAATTCTTATTACGAAAAATTGAAATATTAAAGAATGAGTATAGGATTAATTATCTACTATTTTTTCTTATAATATATTTTTCTAAATTTACCTGTCGGAATATTGTTATCGATTAAAATAAGCAAAAATAAGTTATTTCTTAAGTTATTTTTTGTTATTTTTTTATTGTCAAATAGATAAAGAGTTTTAAGTGCATGATTTCTAACGAAACTATTATCAGACATAGATAACTGGTCTAGGAATATTTTTTCTTTTTTATTTTTTAGGACATTAATATAAATAGATACGCATTTTTCAAGAGAATTGGGAATAGTTCCTGGAGCTGGAGCAAATTGTTTTATTTTAATAAATAGAACAAATAATATAGTAACTATTAAAGCAACAAATATACTGAAATAAGAATATATTTGACGTAGTTCTAAGTCGTCCAGAACAGCAAGTGTAAGATATGTTGAATTTAATAACATATTAATATGAATTACGATACTTTGGAGAATTTTACTCTTCCAAACAAGGATTGTATAGAGAGCAAAGAACATATTGATAAAAATAGAAGTCCATATTTGACTTAATAAAAGGAAATTGCTAGGAATTCCTAAAACAAAATAGATATCAATCCAAATAATAGAATTTAATCCCAAGAAAATTGCTAATAAACATACAGGAAATGTCTTATATGGATTATATTTAAAAATCTTAAATTTTAACACATTAATATATATCAATAATCCTAATGAAACAGAATTAAAAACTATTAATGAGAAATTAAAAATTGTCATAAATATAAAAAATTCAAATTGAAACCTCAAGATTAGATAATTTAAAAGACCTAAATTCCAAAAATTCATTTCATTTACCTATTTTTTGATACCCAATTTCAATTCAAATTAAATAGTCAAAAAATAACTTTTTTCTAAATCTTTAAAAATATTTTTACAAGATAAATCAAAAAATGGATATAAAAATAAAGATTTAATTAGGAAATTAGAAAATTTATAGTTAATTAATAAAATAAAATTGAATTTGAATGTAAATTCAAAAAATTAATTAAAACTGAAATTTATTGCAAATCATTTTACAAAAAGAAGCAGGGTATTAAAAATGGACATAATGGATATTTTAAATAATAAGAAAATAGAGAGAATTGGAAAATGGATGGACAATCTTGGTATTTTTTATGTCCCAGTTAAAATGGGTTGGAAAATTATAAGTAAATTTTTTGGATTTAATTATAAAAAGCATGACATATATATGATTGGTCAGAGTCATTTAGATGCTTGCTGGCTCTGGACTTGGAAAGAAACAGTGCGAAAAAACGATATAACATTTTCAAATGCTTTAAAACACTTAAAGGATTATCCATTTTTCAAATTTTCATGTTCTTCTCCCCAATATTTTTATTGGATGGAAAAATATTATCCGCAAAAATTTGAGGAAATTAAAAAATATGTATCAGAAGGGAGGATTGAGTTAGTTGGAGGGATGTGGATTGAGCCAGATGTAATAATACCGAACGGTGAATCTTTAGTAAGACAAAGGCTATATGGTCAGAGATATTATCTTGAAAAATTTGGAAAATTAAGTAAAGTTGGATGGTTAAGTGATACATTTGGATATTGTTGGACATTACCACAGATTTTGAAAAAGAGTGGTTCAGAATATTTTTATACAAATAAAATGCAATGGAATGATACTAATAATTGGCCATTTATACTATTTTATTGGCAAAGTCCTGATGGGTCAAAAGTAATGACATATACATTTTCATATTCAGTAAATGTACTTTTTCAGAACCCAAATTTAGGTGAATTTACCAAAATAAGTAGACTGTTTGATAAGCCAAATCAAGTATTTACATATAAAGATGGGTTTAATAAAGTTGAAAAATTAAAAGGTAAAGAATATATGCGAGAATTTGGTCTTGTTTATGGTTTAGGAGATGGGGGTGGTGGGCCTGTAAGGTCCGAAATTATATTTTTTAAAGAGCTGTATAGGCAAAATGTTGTAAAAGGATTTATTACAATGGAAGAATTTTTCAAAATATTAAAAAAATATAAAGATAAAATACCAATTTGGAATGATGAAATGTATTTAGAATTTCATAGGGGATGTTATACTTCACATTCCTGGATTAAAACCGAAAATAGAAATGCAGAACAGCTTTTATATAAGACTGAAATTTTTTCGTCCATTGCAACTAAATTTGGATTTGTTTATCCACAAAAAAAGATAACTAATCTCTATAAACGTTTATTATTTAATCAATTTCATGACATTTTGCCAGGATCAGCAATACCAGAAGTATATAAAGATACAAAACACGATTTTGAAGTCATTAAAAAAAGTTGTAATGAAATAATAAAATTAGCTTTAGAAACAATTAAAGATAACTTAGAATTACAAAATGGTATCTTGGTCTTTAATCCATTAAATTGGTCAAGATCTATGAATTTATCATTAAAACTTAACGATAAATATTTAATAAGAGATAAAAATAACAATATTATTCCAATTCAAATTTTGGAAAATGGCGAATATATATTTACAACACCAGATCTGCCATCTTTAGGATTGACTTTACTTAAACTAGAAAAAACAGACCAAATTCCGGAATTTAAGACAGATTTAATTTTAGAAGAGAATGAAAAAGAGATTATTCTTGAAAATCAATTTATTAAATTAAAAATTAATAAAAAATCGGGAAATATCAAAAGTATTTTTCACAAAAATTTAAATCGAGAAATTTTAACATCGGAAGGTAATGAACTACAAATATTTAAAGAGAAATTTGGAAATGTAGGATTTACCGCATGGAATTTAGATAAAAATTACTTTCAAAGACCTCAGGAAATATTCTTAGATTCGATAATAATTCGAGAGAAAGGCCCTATAAGACTTAAAATTGAAATTAATAAAAGAATTAAAAATTCAAAAATAAAACAATCAATAATGCTATATTCAAATGCAGATTTAATAGATTTTAATATAAATCTGGAATTTTACGAGAAATGGAACTTTGTAAAAGTTGCATTCCCAGTAGATGTAGAATCAGACACAGTCAATTGCGAAATTCCATTTGGTATCATAAGTCGTTCCACAATGCCCGAAAATTCTGCTCAATCTGCGAAGTTTGAAATACCTTCACAGCGATGGCTTGATGTTTCAAATAACGAATTTGGAGTAACACTTATAAATAGATCAAGATATGGTTTTGATGTAAAATATGACCCAAAATTAAAAAATATTATTAGAATGTCAATTTTAAGAGTACCAAAATATCCACCCAAAGGAAGTCCATTGGGTAGTATTATTCCATCAAAAAAATTTCATGACCAAGTTAATTTTTCAGTAGATTATGCATTATATATTCATAAGGGAAATTGGATAGACGCCAAATCATATAAAAAAGGAATAGAATTTAATATTTCTACCGAGGCTTGGATTGTTAATAAAAATCACCACGGAATTAAATTACCAATAAAATTTATTTCAATTGAACCTGATAATATCATTTTAAGTGCTTTAAAAAAATGTGAGGATGAAGATGGATCATTTATTCTAAGAGTTTATGAAACGGCAGGAATACAAAGTGATTGCAAAATAACTTTTTCAGATCTTTTCCAGGTTAAAAATGCGGAAGAAGTAGATTTGTTAGAACTAAACCCGAAACCTTTAAAATATTTTGACCAAAATTCTTTATCTTTTCAAATTCACAAATATGAAATAAAAACAATAAAAATACATCTTGAATGAGTGTGGACTTAATGAAATGTAATATTGAAGAAAATAAAGCTAATTGCCCTTGTACATACTTCTCATGCTCGAAAAGAGGAAAATGTTGTGAATGTATAAAATATCATTTGAGCCGTAGGGAATTACCCGCTTGTTGTTTTCCTCCAGAAGTTGAAAAAACCTATGATCGGTCTTTTGAAATGTTTATCAAGACATATTCTAAATAGTTTCAATTTTTTTTATATTTTTATGTTAAAATTATTAA
>SUPR01000138.1 GCA_005191425.1 Candidatus Helarchaeota ASGARD archaeon Hel_GB_B | reverse complement strand
GTCCCATCTCCCGCCATGTAGACCTCGTTGATTGCCCTGAAAAATCTATTGCACTCGTCAACATAGTCCCCATAAACACCGTCTATTTTACCCCCAAATGAGACGGCAGGGACGTCCATAAGACTCTTGGGAACGGTCGGAATGCATGATATGGACGTAAATGGTACCTGTGCACCTCTTGCTGCGTAAATTTGGTTTGATTCATACAGAAAGCATTGTGCTAATTGGACAAGTTCTTCATGTGATTTTCCCCTTAAATACGGGGCTAAAAAGACCGTAAAATTGTCATAACCCTGTCCACCCGAAAATTCGCCCTGGACAATACCAAGCCATTTTGCAGCGTGTAAAACTGCGACCATGGCGTGTTTTGCGGGGGAACTTACGGCGGAATGGCTCCAGCCCGTTGGTGGTAGCCCGTGTTTAAGTATGACCCGGAGGTCCCATTCCTGACAAAAAGGCCTCAAATCAAAATATCTGAGCATATGAATGTGAATATCACCACGGAGGTGCGCATTAGAATGTTGTTCCGGTAAAAGTCTGAGTAAAGCATATTCAGAAGCTATCCGGTCTGCGACCCAAGAATGAATAGACTCGGGATTGTTATATTGGTTTGCATTTTCCTTAATACCATTTTTTAATAACTCTTCGTAGTCCATTAAAGGCATTCCTAACCGAGTATATCTTTTTCTAGCAGCTAACAAACCGTTTTCTGCGAGAACTGAGCAACACAACTCCCTAATTTCGGGACCAGAGAGCCATTCAATATCCGAACTTACAATTCTTTTTAAGACTTGTTTAGTAACTTTAGTTGCTGCATCTCTATTAATTCCAGTTTCTCTCATTAAACTTTCAAGTATCTTTTTACTATCAAAAGGCTCTATATCTCCTTTTGTAGTCCTAACAGGTGGTAGTAACTCTTGTACAAATCGCCCGTTATTAATAGTTTCTTCTTCAAGCAAGATAAAAACCCTCAATCCTTTTTATTTTTTTTAGTTTTTATAACAAATTAAATTTAAGTCCTAATTTAATCAAATTTTTTAGAATATTTTATTTAAATTTCATAAAGATTTAATCAAATTTTTTTGATAATTTAATCTAATTTTTTTTATAATCTTTTTAGTATAAAAAATTATTCCTTCATTTTCAACTTAAATTATTCCTTTAATTTTAGGGTAATAAATTCAATTTCTAAATCTTTTTTAGGTTTTTTAAATATTATAATCAATATGTAATTATAAAAACATCACTACTCATTGTTATTATGATTTAAGATAAATATCTTCATTAATTGAGCTAAATTGTATAGTCTTATTTATCAAAAACGAATATTAAAGAATTGGAAACAAATATAATCCGTTTTATTTCTATTATATTTTTTATTATCTAATTTTGTCAGAATTTTACGCATTTATTGATGTTTTGAATCATTTCCTCGATGTACTTTCTTGATGCTTTGGGAAAATCATTTGGATTAAATTGACCTCTATATTTTTTAGCGTATGCATACATTATACTTCGACTTGAATTAATAATTGAAAATTTTTCTCCTTTTACGCAGTATTTAATGTTCTCCGCGCTCCCTCCTTGAGTTCCATAACCTGGTAATAATAGAACTCCCGAAATCAAATTTCTGATAATTTTCAACTGATCGGGATACGTTGCTCCAACTACCCCTCCAATACAAAAATCATATTTTGAACTCCATTTTTCAACTAATTGGGCTAAATAATTATATAATGGAATTTCATTTTTATTATTTTGTCCATTTGAAGTTTCTACTATTTTTAAATCTTGAACTTCTGCTCCACTTAAATTAGAGGTTTTTATCAATACAAATAATCCTTTTCCTTGGTCGAACCACTTTTTAAATATAGGTCGTTCAGTAGTTCCTATAACCCCTTCACTTCCAAAATATCCATTTACCGTAATTGCATCATATTTAAATCCTAAAAAATGCTTCTTGTATGCCATTGACATTGAATGTCCAATATCATTCTCTTTACAATCACCTATTACTTCTAAATCTTTTGTATGTGCATACTGGACTATAGATTTTAACTGGTCCATCTCATCTATAAAAAAATATCGCGTATTTATTTTTATAATTGGTATCTTGTCTTCTACTTCATCTAAAATCATTTTTGCAAACTCTAATTTAGGTTTGTTATATTCTAATACATATCTCGGGAAAAATTCCGACTCAACGTCAGGGTCAATCCCGAAACAGACAAGACTCTTTTTCTGTCTAATTTTTTCAATCAGTCTAACTCGAAAATTCAATTTATCATTTCACCAACTTGGATATTTAAGAAAAAATCAAAATTCTTAATTATGTTGTTTTTTGATTACTTTTTTATAATTTGATTTCATTTAAATAAAATCGGATAAATATTTTAAAATGATTTTTTAAAAAATTGAATGTTGTAAGAGCACTTATTGTAAATTAAAATGCAAGAAGAAATAATATAGTAATTTTTTAAATTAAATAAGCCATTAAAAGACATATTTACGAAAAAGATAAATCAAACAGAATAAATTAAATTTCTAAAATGTTCCAAAAATTTGAATATAACCTTATCTATAATATATAACTAAATTACTCTTCTATAATTCACTTTTTAGCGATAATTACGAAGCCATTTATTTTATTACCACTTTTCGTCATTAATTCTTGGTGTTGAAAATAATCTAATTTAAATCCATTATTAACAAGTAAGAAAACTAGCTCTTTTTCAGTATAATGGTGAGCAATATATTCAAATTTATTAGAAGATTTATTAAAAGATAGAAAAGAACCTTCTTCTTTGGTGATGGGGAAATCTCGTAAATATCTATTGCGATATAACTCAGAATGCCATGTTTGACCAAAAACAGCCAGGTATAAATATTGACACTTTTTTAAAACTCTGTAACATTCCTTAATGATCTTATTTCTATTTTCTTTCTCTATAATTGTCGTTAAAAACGCCTGCATTATTATAAAATCAAAGCTTTCACTTTTAAAAGGCAAATTTGTTGCAGTAGATATTTGAAAATTAATTAAATTAGAAATATTTCCATGAACTGTATTTCTCGTTATTTTTTCAATGCCCTTTTTATTAATATCTATTCCAATAACGTGATATCCTTGTAGTCCTAACTTAATTGCAGTATATCCAGTTCCAGTCCCAATATCCAGTATCTGGTATCTACTTTTTACGTAATCATAAAAAACTTGAAACAATTCTAAACTATGCGGTATTTCATTATAATTAAATTCCGTCCATTTTGAAGTCAGATCTCTCATTTTTTCATTGTCCAATCAATATTAATAAATGATAGTAAGTTAAATAATTTAACTTTAATTAAGACAGTATAATTATCAAACGTCAGACAAGATAAAATAAGAACAAAAAATTGAGGTTAATTAAATGGGTGTAAGTAGCTTTAAAAAAGATATTTGGATGAGTTTATATATTCCATTTGCAACGGGAATGTCAGCCTCAGGGACATTAATTCCGCTGTTTATATTATCTTTATCTAATGGCTCAGTTTCTTATATTGGTTTATTCTCATCGATAACTTCAATAATAAGTTTAATATTAACTTTTATTTGGGGAAAACTTACTGATGATACTGGAAAGCGGAAAATTTTTATCTTAATTACTCTATTTAGCGGAACTGGTATACTTCTAGGGTATGCTTTCTCTTTTTCTCTAGTCCATCTCTTAATTTTGGCAATAATTAGTGGGCTGCTTCTAGGCGCCGAATCTACTGCTACAAGCATGTATCTTTTTGAACATTATCCACCTGACCTGTGGGAAGAAAAATTAAGCAAATTAAGCTTACAGAATGGTATTGGCTCTTGCATAGGCATGTTATTTGGTGCTTTATTTCAAATTTTTATTATGAATTATCAGCTATTTTTTATAATATCTTCAATTCTGTGTTTAATCAGCGGAATAATGGGAATTTCATTACTACATGACCTGCGACAAAAAGATTTTATCAAACCAAAAACCGAGTATCAAAATATTGGGAACATGGAAATACCAATATATTCATCAATTTTCTTCAAAAAAATTGCCTTCGTGCAACAAAAAAATAATATAAGCGCTAAAAGCAAGTATCATTTTACTAAATATGTGGTAATATTTCTCGTAGCAATTTTCATTTTCTATTTATCCAGCAGTTTGACATTTACTCCACTATCAGCATTTATGAAACTAAGACTTAACTTGAGTGATAGCTGGATATTTTTAATATTTCTGTCTTATTACGTTATTCTAACGATCTCTTTTATATTTGTGGGTAAAGCTATCGACAAATATGGAAATAGAAAAATGTTACTGCTAGGCTTGGTTCTAAGGATATTTACGTATGTCTTATTTTCTGTATTCTCCCTTATGGCGTTCCCCTGGCTCAGTTCATTTGTCGCGTTATTAATTATTGCTGGTATTGCAGGGTTCAGTATTAGTTTTATCAAGATCGCGTTTTCAAATATTTACCCCAGATTATTTCCAAACCGCGAAAATTTAGGTGAAATGTTATCAATATTTAGCATTGTTGGTAGCTTAGCAGGTATTATTGGGTCTTACGTAAGTGGATATATCGCTGACTCATTTAACACAGGGTATTTTATATTGTTTTTGGGCTCAACAGTTTTAGCGTTAGCATCATTTCTCATCTTTTTTGTCATTAAGAAATTAGAGTAAATTATTCTATTTTTTTTCTATTTTAATAAAAAGAAGGTAAGATAATGTAAATTAAATTAAATTTGACCAAAAAGATAATGTAATGATAAAAGAAATACGGACACGACGGGAATTGAACCCGCGACCATTGGGTTTCTTTAGTTTAATTCTCTTTAAAAGCCCAACGCTCTGTTAGGAATACTATTTTTAAGAGTATTATCCTAGCTGAGCTACGTGTCCATGTTTTAGAATTTTTTAAAGTAGTGGCGCCCCCGCCGGGATATGTTCGTATACTCATTTTATCGAATATACTTTGAACCCGGGTTCTAGGAGTGACAGTCCTAGATGCTAAGCCGGACTACACCACAGGGGCATTTTTTATCGGTATTTTTCTCTTATTGTTGATTATGAATGATAAGAAAACTTTAGATATCAAAATAAAATGTACATGATATTTAAATTTTATGTTAGATTTTTGATTCGGGGTAAAAATAAAAAATATTGACAAAGATAATTAAATTAATAGAAAATAAATAGAAACCTAAATTTAAGAGTTTGATTTATTTATTAAAAACCTTAAAAATATTATTACTAGACCATATTTGATTTTATTGTAAAATATTAGAACATTTTAATTTATTTTTGAATAATTTTTTATTTAATTGTCTCTCTAATAACTAATTAATAAAAGGGGATTTTTGAGAGAAAAGATAATAGCTATATGAGAATAAAAAGGGACTTTGCTTTAACACTTCATGAAATGTTTTTTTTAAAAATTTAAAGGAAAATTAGGTTTTGAAAATTGAATTAGTAATTTTCGACTATCGATTAGAATTAACTAGAGTATCCAGAGATTTTTCATAGAAAAACTACGTAGTGGCGAATACAAAATCAGGATAATGATAATGAAGATAAATATAGAATCGATGATATTCAACACATTGGTGGTATTAGGTTCTAAGATATATAAAAAAAAAGAAAGGAACCAATATCCAAAATTGAGGAGGTGGTTTCAAGATACATCCGAGGAATGTCATGAGACCAGACAATAGGTTATTAAAAAAGAGGATTATGAGTTTTCAAAGTAGGTCCAGATAAACACATTACCAGCTTTATCGCAGATAAAGACTTTGTTGTTATTCAAGGGAAATGCGCTTACAATTTTATATTCATCAACTAGTTGGTAAGCTATAGACCCACTAAGAATGTCCCAGATTTCAATAGAGTCATTATATCTAACCAAAAGATACTTTTTATCAGGAGTGAGCTTGAAATCATTGATCATCAAGTCTTGGACGTGAATTGGTAGGACAGATTCAGGGGTCATGTCGTTTGTAATTTTTTTACCAATCCGCTTT
Organism: Candidatus Helarchaeota ASGARD archaeon Hel_GB_B; assembly: GCA_005191425.1. Classification (GTDB taxonomy): domain Archaea; phylum Asgardarchaeota; class Lokiarchaeia; order Helarchaeales; family HEL-GB-B; genus HEL-GB-B. The sequence goes on along the minus strand of SUPR01000138.1, from coordinate 1,056 downwards.
AAGTATCGCTCAATTTTTTTAAAAAAATATTGGTTAGTGGAAAATACTCGTTTATTAAGTTTACAACGTTCCATTAAATTTTTAATGAGTCGTTCGAAGTTGGAGTCCCAGACAGTAGAGATAACAGGGTCGAAGACCAAGATAGTAAATTTATCGTAAAGAGGGAATTTACCGAGCCGAGCTCCATAATCTGGCTTGAGATAATATAGTTTAAGAATAGGAGAAATCTTTGTGATAAAATCGACCTTATCATCAAGCAAATGATAATAGGGCTTTTTTTTACCCAGTTTAAATTCGAGAATTTTAATGGAATATTCATCTTTTGTAATTAAATATTTCTGGTCATTCGTAAAAGAGATTTTAGCCATCTTAGAACTACTATTCCCAAAAAAGATTTGATTGGAGATATTAAAATAAACCCAGTTATTTAAAAAGCCGTATATAAATCCATTATCAAACAAGGTAAAAATCATCTTACCATCAGGGGAAATAGTAATGGAAATGGGGTTCAGAGTGTGAAATTCGGAATAATAATTGTAATAATCCCTCTTCGACCAATAACGACAATATTGCAACATATAGTCACTAAGGGTACTTGAGTCAATTTCCCAATACTCAAAATTGAAAACGAGAGATTGAACAAACTCAAAATCAGGAGACCAGAGTTCTATGCACCCGCATTCGTAACCTATAGCATATGAATAAAGCTCAGGAATATAATAATGGTCAACAATGTCTGAAAAATAGGAAATATTCGTACCGTAAATAAAACTCTTGCCATGAACTGGTCTGGTAAAAAGTTGATCGTATTCGACTTCGTATAAATTAATTTGATTTTTTTTAAAAGAAAAAATGAATTTTTTACCATGCTTAGTCTTGAAAAAATGATGCTTAATCTTGAAAAAATGAGGTTTATATAGAATTGAATAATCGAGTTTAATTTCATTTAAATTAGTGCGTCTAATTTCATTAAAATTAGCACCATCATAAAAAACGAACAAATAGGTATGTTTCTGATTTTGATATAAAGAATATATAACGTAAATGAACGAACCA
>SUPR01000014.1 GCA_005191425.1 Candidatus Helarchaeota ASGARD archaeon Hel_GB_B | reverse complement strand
ATTGAAATATTATAGAAAACATAGAAAGGACTCAAAATAGAGGAAATGATTATAAATGGCTGAGATTTTTATTGATAAACTTCCTCGATTGATTAATGTATCAAATTTAATCCTTGGTCATTTTATTGAGCATTTAGGAATGTGTATCAATAACGGAGTCTGGACTTATAAAAAAACCGAACAGACATTAATGCAACCGCCCTTAGATAGGGTTCGGACAGAATTATTTGAAAGGATAAGTAGTCTAAGACCACCAATTATAAGATATCCGGGGGGATGTTTCTCAGATACATATCATTGGAAAGATGGTATTGGTCCCCGGAGCTCTCGCCCAATTAGGAAAAATAAAGCTTGGGGAGGATTTAAAAGTGTTTTTGGACTAATCAAAGGTTTTAATATAGGACCTAAAGAGAAGAACCATTTCGGAACTGATGAATTTTTAACATTATGCGAAAAACTGGGGGCTGAAAAATATATTAATATAAATTTTGGGACTGGGACGCCTAAAGAAGCTGCCGAATGGGTTGAATATACAAATGGTAGTTTGAATACGAAATATGGAAAATTAAGAGCAAAAAATGGACACCCTGAACCATATAATGTTAAATTTTGGGGCATTGGAAACGAGATTTTTGGGTGGTGGGAAAAAGGGCATTGTAAAACAGGTGATATATATGGAAAAAAATACCTTGAATTCGCCAAAGAAATGCGGAAAATTGATTCAAATATTAAATTATTGGGAGTTGGATGGAAATCCGATTGGAATAGATCATTTTTAAGAGTTGCTAAAGGTTATGTTGATTATTTAACTCTTCACCTCTATCTACCTACAATTAACATTATTTCATATTTATTAGGATGGAGAGCATTACCTAAAAATGAAAATGTATATTATAGTATGTTAAATTCTCCTTATTTGGCTGAAGAATTAATTTTAAAGACCAGACAAGATATTATTTCGACACTAGGAAAAAATGGACTTGAACAAGTCAAAATTGCATTTGACGAATGGAACATTTGGTATCGGTGGAGACAAGTATACCGAGCAGATACACCACATTATAACCTTAGGGATGGATTATGGACAGCCTGCATGATTAATACATTTATAAAACAAGCAGAAACAATTGGAATGGCAAACTTTGCTCAAATGGTCAATGTATTAGGGATGATTCTGACATATGATGACAAGATAATTGTAAATCCAAATTACCTTGTTTTCAAAATGTACAGTGATGTGTGGTTAAAAGATAGTTCGCTGTTATCTGTTTCTGTAAAATGTAAAAATATTATTTCAGAACAATTTGCAAATATTCCACCAATTATGAAGCCAGTATTAGATGTTGCAGCTATGATATCAAGAGATAAATCAAAATTAACTCTCTTCTGCGTAAACAAACATTTAAATGAAAATATAGATACCTGTATAAAATTTTCTGATTCTCTTAATTTTACACCTGAAAATGTTATCGGATATATTCTCACGCATGACACCCCTTTTGCTATTAATTCTCGAGAAAATCCAAATACAATAAAAGTACAAAAACTTAATTTTGTATGTAATAATGATCTATTTAAATATAAATTCCCGGCGCATTCTGTAGTAGTGTTTCAATTTTTAGGTAAATAAAGAGTAGAAAATTTTATTTTAATAAATATCAAATTAGATTTTCTTTTTTAATTATTGGAAAACATTATTGAAAAATTAAAAATCTAAATATTTTTCTTATTATATGAAAAATGAAAGATATTTTGAATTCCTAAGAATTTAATTAAAAATTATTACATCTAAAATATGAACAAAATATCATAAGGGTTGAAAATAATGAAAATTCATGATATATCAAAATTGATTGACGAAAATATATTAGTATATCCAGGCGACCCTAGCGTAAAGATAAATAAAATAAAGAATATCGCTTCTGATGGATGGAATATTTCAGAATTTTGTATGAGCACTCACACATGCACTCATATTGATACTTTATTACATATTGAAGATAAAAGTCCAGGAGCTGAGAATGTTCCATTAGAGAAATGTTATGGCGAGTGTCAGGTTCTTGATTTAATGGAAATTCCATTTGGAGAAAGTATAACGGAAAAATATTTAAAAAAATTTGTTATTGAAAAAAATGAAATTATCTTAATTAAAACAAAAAATTCAATATTAAACAATAATGAATTTAAGAACGATTTTGTATTTTTATCAAAAAATGGAGCCGAATATCTGGTAAAAAAGGGCATTAAATCTGTTGGTATTGATTATTTAAGTATTGGGCCAAAAGAAGTCCATAAGATACTACTGGAAAATGAAGTATTAATATTTGAAAATTTATCTTTAAAAAAAATACGACCAAAAAACTATACATTTATTGGACTACCACTAAAAATTAAAGCCGAAGGTGCCCCCGCCCGAGTAATATTAATTGAAGAGTAATCATTGACTGGATTATAATTAATGACTTAATTTCTTAAAAATAAAAATATGGTTTAAATATTTCTTGCTGTTTTTCAATTTGATTTAATCAAAATTTATAAATTAAATAAAATTATAGAATAATTATGCAAGACGGTGTTAAATTTATTTATAATAAAGAATATTGGTTTATCTCAGTTATCTGGAATAAAGATTATATTAATGCAGAAGAAAGCATCAATCAAATAGAGAATATTATTATAAATAAATTAAATAATATAACTGATAACGATTTAAAGAAGGCATTTTTGGATAAGGAAAAAATTAAACAAATTAAAGAGATGGGAAAAAATTTTTCGATAAAGGGTAAATGGGAAACATTAATAGAATCATTCCCATTTAAAAATGAAAATATTGGGATTAAGTATAATACATTAGGTTATTTAGAATTTGAAGTAGAATATTACAAAAATGACCCAGATAAAAAAAATTTAATAGAACCAATTTTAATTCAACAAATTCCAATTATCGTTTTAAACGAATTAAAGAAATATGCATCAAAAGTCCGTAAAAAATATTTATTTTTCGATGTTGAAAGTCCAATTTATATTTTTTTAACTTCAAATAAAATGAGTCCACCAGACCTTAAATGGTCTAATGAAAATATTGAAAAATACAGAAAATATCTTGGAAAATGGATCGAAATATATTCAGGACATTGGTCAGATTATTCTGATGAATTATATAAAAACAGAGTTAAACAAAATCTATCTAATAGACTATCAGAACTCCATTTTATAAGAAGAAATTCTGGGTTTATATATATGGCACCCGAAAATTTTGAACAATTTTTTGATTCATATATAATTTCAAATGTTTTAATACCAACGGCTAAAATTAGGGCAATTGTATTTGCTTTAATGGCATTTAATAATTCATTAGATGCCCTTTTCATTTTAAAAAGTTTTATGGACTTAAACATAATCGAGAAGAAAATTAAAGACCTAACACTATTAAGAGGGATAATTCAGACACAAATGAGCTCATTTTATAATGAATTGAATTATAATAGAAGACAGCATTTTACCAAAGTGCTAAAACACTTGATTGATGAATTTAATTTAAATCAACTTTTAAATAGAATCGATAATAAATTTTCTATAATTCAAGAATCTATGTATGTAGTATATCAACAAAAAAATGAAGAGAACCAAAAAAAGACGCAACGTGGAATGAAGGTATTAAATCTTTTAATTGGTATAGGTATTCTCTCAGATATTGCATTGGCTCTAGATAGTGGTATGAATGCCCTATATTCAGGAAATCAGTTTATTTTTTGGCTGCAAATCATTATCTCAATTTGTTTAGCAACAGTATTAATGTATGTGTCTTTATATTATATGAAGATTAGAGTAGTAGAAATCAGTAAGAAATTTAGAAGGACAGTTGATGCAATTATATTAGACAAAGATAAGGAGCATATAGTTTTAGTTAAACGTAAATATCCGCCATATGCTGGATATTATGCATTTCCTGGAGGTTTTATAGAGAAAGGAGAAACTCCAAGACAAGCAGTAATACGAGAAGTTAAAGAAGAAACAGGGCTAGATGTTATAATTAAGCGGAAAGTTGGCTTATATGATAGAATTGGACGTGATCCAAGAGGTGCTGTAGCCACAACTGCATTTTTATGTATTGTAAAAGGTGATTTCTCTAATCTTAAATGTAGTGATGAATCTACTCGCGTAGAAATATTACCTTTAAAAGAAATTGAAAACACTGACTTAGCTTTTGACCACGAAGACATTTTAAAAGATGCTTTAAATTTAATATCCTAATTAAATTTTTTTTTAGGACAATATTTTTGACAATGCTTAAATTAATAAGAAATCAATATTTATAGTTCTTAAATTGGGAATATACAAGAGATATTAAAAAGATTTTAGAGGTTCATTAAGAAAAACATTAAATTCACAATTTTAATATAAAAATTTATAAAGTCTTTTGATAAAAATATTATAATTTCTATTGTAATTTCATTAATAATACTTAATAGATTACAATAATTGCTTTTGGATTATTTTTCTGGATTTCAAGCGGAAAATTTACTTATTTTTCTCTTTTTAAATGCTTATTTATAAGGAATTTTTATATATGATATGGATTCACTTAATAATAATAAAAATATAGGTTTAAATGAAAATTAAATTTAAACCACCATCAAAATATAATGTTAATATCAAAATATTATAAGTTATAAATAAATTATATTATAATTCAAAATTTACAATGATAAAATAATGAGTCTCATAAAAAAAATTTTAAAATATTTTTTATTGATACTGGGATACTTAATTTTACTCTGGGGTCTATACACTGGACTTTTAATAGTTTTTGGAAAACTGTTTACAATATTTAGTACTCTTGTCAATTGCTTATTTCCGGCACTAGCTTGCTATTCAATTTTATTCTATCCAATAATTATCTTAATAATGACTCGTCTTCATGGAAAAAAGCGTAAATTATGGCTGGTCCCAATTTGTTTTGGGTTAGTTGTAGTTTCATTAAATTCATTACCGTTAATTGCAGGGACTCAAAAACCAATTATAGATGGAAATGCCCAATTTGCTCAAGTGTTTGGTGCAAACTACATGGACAAAATTCCCCAAGAATTAAAATCTAAATTTATGAAGACACCTTTTGATTTCTGGAAGCTTTATAACAATTATGAATCATTTGATTGCAATGTTACTTACGACATACCATATCTTAAAGTTCCGATTTATAATGATGTATTTAAATTTGATTATTATTGTCCAAAACATGGTACAGGACCATTCCCAACAATTATAAATATTCATGGTGGAGGCTGGATTATTGGAAATAAGGGATTTCCTGAAAACAGACCTCAAGCGTCAAAATATTTAGCACATCAAGGTTATGTAGTTTTTGATATACAATATGGACTGGCACATTTTCCGAACATGACAATAGGAAATACAAAATTAGACGACACATTGGGATGGGTACAAGGTCTATTAGGCAGACAGCTTACAAATAAGAGTTATTCGGTACTAGAACAAATTCACCAAGTATTAGGAAATTTCACGCATTTCTTAGTGAGTAATGCCTCGCAATACAAGGTTAATTTATCTTGTGTTTATATAACAGGAAATTCTGCAGGTGGTCATTTAACTGAATGTTTCATTGGTTGGAATAATACATACAGGTCTATTTTTCCAACCGAGAATATTACAATCAAAGGTCTAATTCCGTTTTATGGGGTTTCTAATTTCGCGGATTTAATGTATATGATTAATGACCCTTTATTAGGACTAATAGGTAATCCAATTGAATTGATGAAAGAAATGTTTGGAGGAGATTTGTCAAATACAAGTTTTAATAATTTGATATCACCCGTTACTATGGTAGATTCGAATGCACCACCGATTTTACTTTTACATGGAGAAAACGATGAATTAGTACCTGTCGAGCAGTCTCGGGAATTAAAAGATGCATATGACGCTAATGCTACAAATCCAGCTATTTTAATTGAATTTCCATTTGTTGGTCATGCTTTTGATTATATATTCAATAGTCCTGGTGGTCAAATTTCTCTTTATTATATTGAAAGATTTTTAGCAGCTACGAGGTATGCATAGGTGATATAAATGGTAGAAATAAAATATTTTATGACATATTATTCATATATTGTGATTTTGTTTAATAGTGCAGCACTGGTTCTGAATATATTGCCATTTATGGGAATTTTAATTATTGAATATATAGCAACAATTTTTTTCCTTATTGTATTTTTCAAGAATTTTGGGCTAGTTATCCTTAATTTCAGATATATCAATAGAAGTGACCATAGCTATGGTAGATGGACTAAAAACATGAGTTGGATCTATATACTTGTTTCAATAATTTCAATATTTTTTCTCTGCATTGCTCCATTGATGTATTCATTTTTAAACATTAATAATGTCCCCTATTTGATTATTGCTTATATAATCCTTTTTGGAATTGGAATATTATTAGCAGTGTTCGACTTAAAGTGTATAGGCCAGCCAAAAGCCTGGAAATGACTTAATTTTTCTCCTTTTTTTATTTTAAATTTTTTGAGTCTAAAATTAATAATTTCAATTATGATTAAACAGATTAATATCCTTGAAAATTTGTTTTTCACTCACTTAATATTCCAATTTTTCATTTAATTATTAATTAATTCAATTATTATTTTAAAGGTCTTGGATATTAACTAAATAATAGTAAATATTCTAAATTTTCCCTAAAATCAAAACTTTTTTTTAGAAAATAATGTTTTAAAAATTATATGAAGTCAAAAATGAAGTATAAATTACCAAAAATATATATTAATATAGGATTTCCTAAGACGATTTTTAAATATAAAGATTTGGAATTCGATGGTATTGGATTATTTCGCGTTGAATTTATGTTAGCTACATTTGTTGGACAACATCCTGCTTGGCTTATAGATACTGGAAAAAGTGAAGTATATTATGAAAAATTATTGGAGGGTATTGGAATGGTAGCTCGTGAAATTTATCCAAGACCGATGGTAGTTAGGTTTTCTGATTTTAAAACAAATGAATACCATGATTTACTTGGAGGTTCTGAATATGAATTGCCAGAAAATAACCCAATGATGGGACTCCGGGGTGCGTCTAGGTTTATCTCAGACAAATTTAATAAAATATTCCGGCTTGAATGTCAATCAATATTAAAACTTAGAAAAAAGTATGACAATATTTGGGTTATGATCCCTTTTATCAGAACAGTACAGGAGGCACAGAAATGTTTAGATATTATGAAAGAAGAAGGACTGGAAAGAAGTGAAACATTTAAAATCTGGCTGATGGCTGAAACTCCTGCAATGGCACTATTAATAGATGAATTTAATAAATTAGAATTCGATGGATATAGTATTGGTTCAAACGACCTCTGTCAATTCGTCCTAGCTGTAGATAGAGACAATTCCGAATTGTCAAATATGGGCTATTTTGATGAAAGAAACCCAGCGGTATTAAAAGCAATTAAAATGATAGTTGAAGGGGCTCATTCTGCAGGAAAAACATGTTCTATTTGTGGTGAAGCAGCTTCAAGGTATACAGATTTTCTAGAAAAATTAATTACCTTAAATATAGATAGTATCAGCGTTACTCCATCATCAATACCAAATATTCGAGAATTTCTTAAGAAGTATAGATAATTATTAATTTAATTTGATATTGTATCATTTATTTATAAAGAATAAAAGATTATAATTATTGATTTTATTAAAAAATTTAAATGCCGATTATTTTTCAACTTTAATTGATAAATATTAAAAATAAAAAGATTAGGATTAAATTTATTATTCTAATTTTCACTATTAACAATAATTAAGTAAATTATTCGACTAAATATAAAACGCCTTTATTATTATCTTCAGTAACGATTTTGACTTTTTTCCCGTTTAATGCCAAGATATCTTCTTTTTTTATGTTTAACGCCATAATACAAGGAATTTCAAACTCACGAGAAACTATCGCCAAATGACTCCCTTCAGAACCCGTAGTACAAAGTACTCCGGATAAATCAGAAAGAATTGGTCCTAAAGTTGTTGTACCACTATCTTCTACAATACAAATTTTTCCATTTGCATTATCGAACAATTTTATAACGTCATCAACAGACTCAACGAATTTTAACTCGCCTACAGCTTCAATTTTTGAAGAACAAGATAATCCTTCAGCTATTTTTTTCATTTTATAACACCAAATAAAATAAAGATAATTTTAATGATTTTTTAATTTTATTATTTATTTATTTTCTACTTAAAATTGAAAATGAAAAATAAAAATGGTTATAATTGAGTAAAGGGGTGGAATTTTAGGAAATTGGGTTATTTTAAATTTTTTTCATATCTATATTGATCATATAACATTTTATAAGTCTTTGCAATAGATTCAAAAGTCGGTAAAATAATAACACCTCGTTTTTTAAACATAGAAGCAATTTTTCCTCTGTTATCAGCTAGAATAAAGATTGGTTTGTTATATTTTTTTATGAGCTGCCCAAATCTTTTAGCTAGTTGCTCTATAAACATTTGAAAAACATCGTCTAATTCATTAATAAAGCTAAAATCGACATAACTTTCGTCTTTTGAAAATAGTAGCCCAATTAATACGACTACACCATCAATATTATCACTTGATAGCAAAATATCAATTGATTTGTCCACTGATTGCGGGCTGTAAGAGTCAGTTACATCAACAGGATTATTATGACTCCAATATTTAACCTTAAGTAATTTGTCTAATTTTTCTATTAAATTTTTTGATAGTTGGGGGACTTCTAGTCCTACTTTTTCCAAATTGTCAGTCATTATTACCCCCATTGAACCTCCAGGAGTCCAAATGCCTACTTTTTTACCTTTAGGTAATGGTGAAATTGAAACTGCACTAACAAAATTTAAAAGTTCATCAATACTTTCTGCTTTAACTATTCTTAATTGCTCTAATACATTATCGAAAATCATTTTTGTAAATTGACCTGCAATTGCACCGACATGAGAAAGAGCTGCTCTCATTCCTGAATAAGTATTTCCAGATTTATAAAAGACGACAGGTTTTTTTACATTTTTAAGTATTTTATAGAATGAATTTACATTTTTTATTCCCTCAGTATATGTACCAATAATTTTTGTGTGTGTATCATGTTCATAATAATAAATAAAATCTTGAAGATTGAGGTCAGATTCATCTCCAATCCCAATATATTTATTTAACCCAATATTTCTTTTTCCAGCTTCTATAGTCAACATTACTCCTGCTGTTCCACCTCGAGTTACTATGGAAACATTTCCAGGAGGTAGTATAATTCTTGGGCCCAGTGTGGCATTTAACCTACAAGTCTGGCTATAAACACCGTTGCAGTTAGGACCTACAATTCTAGTATCGGTCGAACGAATTAGTTTATTGATCCTCTTTTGTAATTTAATTCCTGTTTCGTCATAAAGAAGAGATTCACCAAATCCAGCTGAAATTATTATAATCGCCTTCACATTAGCTTCAATACATTGTTCGACAACTTTTTCAACTGCAGAAGCAGGCACAATGATTAAAGCAAGGTCGATTTCTTCTTGTACATCAAAAATGGACGAGTATACTCTTAAACCTTTTATTTTATCTGCTTGTGGCTTAATATCGACTATGTAAACTTTTCCAATATAACCTTCAGCTAAAATATTACTTAATATTATATTAGATACCGTAAATGGGTTTACTTTACCACCGCCTATTATGGCAAGATTTTTGGGGTTGAAAAAATAGTCTATTTGATTAATTTTTTTCAGATCTTTTTCGTTTATTTTGTCTTCCACCGTTTACACTTCACTTTTCAACATTTTCATTGACTATCAACTATACTGAGTTAATAATTTTAAAGTTCCCCATCATTTTTTTATTACATTCTAAATTCGATGTTATAATTTCAACTAAAAATTTGAAGTTAAATTTAAGACTTAAAATTGATGGTGATTAATCTGAAATAAATTACAAACTAAAAAACGAGAATTTTAAGTTAAATATTCATTTCTCTCTTCATTTAACTTAACAATTAAAATTACAATTTGGAATCCAAAATTATATTTAAAATTAATTTTATTTTTTACTCTTTGTTCTTGAAATAAATAGTCCAATAAAATTGAACTATAAGATATTGTTTTATCTTCTTCAATTCCCATTACCTAAAATATTTATTTATGAATTTATATTGAATACAGATTAATAAACTTTAGAAATTATTAATCATTTGAAAAGAGGTTTAGTAAATGTCAAATATAGACCGAATACGGAAATTTTTGGAAGAAAATAAAATACAATTGGACGCAAACTATTTGAAATTTTTAGAATATATAGGGCAGGATGATTCATTAATATTGAAAAATGAAGACGAATATAGTCATATTTATCCCGAATATTTACCAAACTGGAGTGAATCTTGGTATTTTAATTTTATTGATGAGAAATCTGGGGTTGACTGGGTTTCAAGGATTTCTTATAATCCATATGAAAAAGGTTCAAATGTATTATCTGTTTTATTTATTGATAACAAACCAAGAGTGTATGTGAATAGGTTAAAAATAGAAGAAATGCCGAAAAATAAATGGGATTTGGATAAAAAAGTTAAATATGAATTGGTCGCCCCACATACTGAATGGAAATTGAAATTTGAAGATAAACTTTTTGATTTGGAAATAACATGGAAAAATAGATTTAAACCATTTAGTTATTTAGAAGGACTTGACATTGTAGAATACCTTAAAGAATATTTAGACCTTATCGGGAAAGCCTCTCAGCAGCATTATGAGCAAGCGGGTGTTGTTTCTGGAACTTTAAAATTTAAAAAGACCGGGGAAATAAGGAAAATTAACTGTTTTGGGCATCGAGATCATTCATGGGGTGTAAGAGAGTGGAAGGTTGTCGATAAATGGAATTGGATTGCAGTTCAATTTGATGATAAAACAATAAACGTGGCAAAAGTATGTATAGGAGATAAAATACTGGTATCAGGATTTATTTCAGATGAATATGGAAATAATAGAGTGACCGAAGCTGAAATAGAAACTGAATTTGTAGAATTTGAAGATAAATTTGGTCAGAAAAATACTAGACCCCAAAAATCCATTTTTAAAATTACCGATGAAAAAGGTATCCACTATCATATAGAATCTGAGCGCAGAACATCTATTGATTTACCAGTTCCAGTCCCGTCTAAAGTTAAGACCGTCATTTCAGAACAAATTCATCAATTTTCGCTGGAAAAATCTAAAGGAAATGGAATCTCAGAATATTTATACAAATTATAAATGTCATTAAAAATAAGGAAATTTTTCGCCAGTTTTTTTGCCTATTTTTTCATTAATTTTTTTAACTATTTCATTTGCTTCAGGTATTTTAATCTCAAACTCAATTATTTCATCAAGATTTTTTGATATACCTTTTGTTATATTTTGAGTAAGTTCACATTCTATACAACCTTCAAACCCACTGTCAATATATTCTTTATATTTTTTAAGAAGTTCATTCCCTGTTAATAAAGATATCATTTTTTGATTAGCATCATAAATATAAACAAATTCAGCTCCAAGATATATTAAGCCAATTCTTTTAATTTTATTTTTTTCTGAATAATAAGCAATCTCCATTAAAATACCCTATTAATTAGTTAAAATTTTTAAAACCAATTGCATTTTTATTTTTTTTAATATTATTTTATAATTTTTTGGTTAAATTTCGGTATTATAATCTTTTATTAAACCATTTTCTGAATAAACAATGTATATTTAATATATTTAAACAATTACTTTTAAATTTATTTTTTGAACAAAATTAATATAGAGAATTCTTCTTTAACATATTTATAAATTCGCTCGATAGTTTATTTAACCAACAGTTGAGAATTTCTATAAAAACATATTTTTTAAAAACTAAAATGACATAAATATATAATAATTTATGTTGATTTTATAATATTTAGAGAATAAATATTTCAATAAAATAACATTAATATTAAAATTAAATCAAGTCAGGAAAAGGGGTGATTATTTATGAACCCATTAGTAAAGGCATGTCATAATTGTAAAGTTTATATTAATTTAGATGCATCTTATGAAGGTCAAAAATTAGAGAAAGCTTTTGATTCTAAACACAGGGGTCATATGGTACAAGTTGTTCAATTTGCTGAGATAAAAGACAAGTACAAACTATATGAGCCATAATTTATTCTTTTAGGAGGTATTTTTTTATAAATTTATTCTTAAGAACATTTTTATCTTCATGAATATTTTTTATTATTTCAAATGCTTCAGTTTCTATAGCCATTCCCTCTTTAATATTTAAATCTTTACATGTATTTAATGCAGCTTTAATAAGTTGCATAATAAGTGGATTTTTTGTGCTCATTGTCTTAGCTAATTTAATTCCTGCGTCTATCATCTCTTCCTTAGTAGTAAATATTTTGTCGATGATGCCCATTTTTTCAGCTGTTTGAGCATTGATTCGGTCTCCGGTCATTAAGAGATATTTAGCATCAGAAATCTTGTTTACTATTTTTGGTAGATTAGTACATGCACCATGAGTTGGAAACATACCTTCATATATAATTTCAGGTAATTGAAATTGGGCATCTTCTGTGCAATATCTGAAATCGCATGCCAAAGATATTAAGAAACCGATTCCTATTGCATAGCCATTTACTAAAGCAATTGTAGGGGTCGGTATTGTTGTTAAGTCATAAATAAATTTTTTACCTTCAACTAAAAATAATTTTATAACATCTTCACTGGCTGCTTCTGTTGCTTTTAGGTCGAACCCTGCACTAAATGCTTTTTGGCTTGCTGATTTAATTAGAATTACCCTAATTTTTCTTTGTTTCTGGGGGTCGCTTTTTATCTCTTTTAATAAATCTCTAAATGCTATAATTAAATCTCTATTAAATACATTTAGTTCTCCATTGTCAAAAGTAATTATCCCTATTTTTCTTTTAATTTCTAAATGGATAATTTGGTTTTTATCGCTCATAGCATCAACTCATTATTTTTGTTTTTATTATATACTACATTTCACATTGATTTAAAATTATTCGCTTTAAATTTCAATTGAAAAAATAATTATAATTATATATTACGAATATATTACGAAACTTTGGGTTTTAATTCCTAGATCGCGTGCAATTACTGGGCATTTTGCCATCAAAAGGTAATAAACTTTATTTAAGTCCTTATAGATATTGAGTTCCTCGTAATTTCCCTGCCCTTTGCTAATTATAATATCATGTCCATAAATCCACTGCTTTACTTCTTCAGAATCTCTAGATGGTGAGCTAGGATAAAGTTCATTGCCAATAGTCTTAAAAACCACTTGAGAAAATGATCTCAAACTTATCTGGTCGATATCTTCCATTGTAGCATCGTTAATGATTGGTCCAGCTTTTACCACAAATGTGATTTTTTTTATGTTTGGAAATTTGCTTAATATCAATTCAATTAACAATTTATCAAATACTACTTCACCACTGTTGTCCGCAAAATATAGAATGGATTTAGCCATTTTAAGATTATTTTTCAATTTTTGTGATGAATCAAATGCAAATTCTGCAGTCATAACTTTTTCAATAGTTTTCTCTATATCAAATGAATCAGCAGCTCCAATATCCATAATATTTCCTGCAACTGCCAATTTTAATGCATATAATATTGGATCAGATGATTCCAAGCATTCTTTTTTTAATCTATTATACATCTGAAGTACTAACTCATTGGAAGTTCTTTTTAATTCTTTATAGGGGTCTTTAAGTCCAGATATTGAATTTACTAATTTATAGACTTTAGCAGCAAGTTTGGGGGGCGTTTTCGTCCAGTCTTCATTTAAAAGTAACGACATAACACTTCTTAATACACGCTCTTTGAGTTTTGTATCGGCGGTCTCACCAAGTGCTCTTAATGCTTGCCTCTGAAAACAGATGACACAGTCAATATTCATCTTCATTTGTAATCAAAACCATTAATCTTTATTTAACATAATTGTTCTTCAATAATTATACGCTAAAAAATATTGTTAGATTAGAATTGATTGGTGCATTCAAATCAATTACTTATACCCTCAATTTTATTGATATAAGTATTTCTGATCCATATTTTTATTTCTTTTTTATCAGCGATTTTAGACCTTTATAAGCTTTTTTTGCTAGGTCTATCAATATTCATCCTATTGGAGAATTACATTCATCCTTATTTTCAATTTCATTTTTATTTTTTGTCATTTACATCATTTTTCTTTGAGGGTTATTCCTTACAACTAATAATTATTTTAAAAATGGTTAAATGTTAGTGCAAGATATTTTTTTTAAATCGAATTGATCAGATTTATAATTAATTGATAATTAGATATCTTTTATGGTATATTTCATTTAGTACGATCAAAATTCTCCATATATTTTTTATTTAATTAGTTATATTCCTTATTAAAAGATTTAATTCAGGGATTTTGATAAAATATGCTTGAAGAAACAATTTCAGTCCTCTTATTTAATGTATTTTTTATCATAATATTTATAATTTCAATTATTTCGCTATTAAAAAGGGTAAATCATATAGCCATTTTAATGACAACGATATTATGGGGAATAGTCCCATGGCCTTATTATTATCTTGAACTAAATTTAGAATCAGTTTTAATGATCACATTTATTCGAGTATTAATAGCCTCAATTTTTGGGTTTATTCTCATATTTTCTTTTATTTTATTTAATAAAGTTCAGAAGAGAAATAGTCTATTTGAGTGGTTCCAATTCAATTATAATGATTTTAAAAGAAATATTAAAAGTGCCCTCCCAAATCATTCAACAAATTTAAATTATAAAAGTAAAAAAATGCATTTCTATTATATAATTTATTATTTTCTTCTAGGATTTAGTTATTTCTTCAGTATATTATTTTATTTTTTAAGTTATAATTTTCTTGGAGTAATATTTTCTGCTATAATCAACACCGTAGGGGTTACAATTATTATTGCGATATATAATATGCTAAGAAAATATGAAAATCTAAATTCAATTAAAATATCTTATTTAATTACTTTATTTATTGCAGGAATTCTTACAATAATAAGCGCACCATTAATATTTTCTGCAGAGTCCACGATTTTCGGGGTCATTTCATTGATTTTAACAATCATATTTTGGTTTTTGTTTATTATTTTTTCAGGAATAGATGATTTTACGGAATATGAAAAAGAGCGAATTCTAAGTTTTAAAGATAAAAGCACAAATTTTCAGCTTGTAAAATCATTAATTAAAGTTTCATTTTTCTTTTTATTCAGTTTAATCATACTAATTTTATTCGTTGTCATTTATCCATTGTTTCCAATTAAAAATATTTATTTGACAAATGATATTAATAAATTTATTGAAGAACTCCAGTATATTCCATATATTTTTCAGAATTATTGGACTTGGGCTATTGGAGTTAATTGTACTATTATTCCATATCTAGTTTATTTTCAAAGTCAAAATAATTGGCCTTCTAGGTCCCTTAGATGGGATCAATGGATCTCAATTCTGAGTGTATTTGAGCCCATGGCTTCCATTTTTATTGGACTATTTATAGGGGACGAAATTAATTATGACTTATTTTTACTAACAATTGCAATGATTTTAATGATTATCGTGATGCTATTGAGATATTATCATGAAAAACATTGTATTAAATCAATTATATTTATGAAAATTAAACCTAAAAAGTTAGAAAGATTTTTATCTAGATTAAAATATAACCCACATATCTGTGAAATCATGGTAATTGCAGGTGAATATGATATTGTTATTAAAACCTATTTTCCAACATTTTATACATTGAAAAACTTTATAGATAAATTAAAACAATTAGAATGTGTTATTGAAGTAAATCACCATATAGAATTTGAATTAAAAAGGAAGTGATACATTATTATAAAGGGTTTAATGGTAATAAAAGCTGAATCAGGTAAATGGAAACAAATTATTGATCAACTAAAGTCAATCAAACAAATAAAGCAAATTTCCAGCCTAACAGGAATATTTGATATTATGGTAGAAATTCATGTAAATGAAATGGAAGAACTTAATGAAATTATGATAAATAAAATTGATATGATTGAGGGTATTACAAATACCAACACGTTTATAGTCCTTAAGGATTATAAATAGAGCTACACTGTAATTTAGAACTTTAGAAAATATGATGATGGATATAATTTTTTTCTACTTCCAAGAAGTAATATTAAAATTTGGTCTTTGACGTTGGCTGTTGTATCATATAAAAAAATTTAATAAGCATAAGAATTCTTATTATGATCTTAAATAGCAAAATTCTTGTGAATATAATTTTATAACATTATTAAACTATTTTACACAACATTTTTTAAGGAAAATGTGATTTCGCTAATTAAACGTATTATTTATTTATTTATTTATCATTGAGTTCTATTCGCAAAATTAATTAATCTTTTATATTATATTTTTAATGAATTTTCTGATATACTAAATTTAAAAAATAGAATATTTCTTGAATTGCATTCATACTTAAAGATTTTCTCAAATTTTAAGTTATTAGATAAAGATCTAAAATATTCATACGTTTTTGTCGGGAAACTCAAGTCATAATTCTATTTTTTTGTAAAAAATCACATATTGTCGAAATATTTTAAAAATAAGAAATAATTTTAACATATTAATAATTAATTTTTCTTTTAAAACTAAAAAAATTTACATAATTTTGTTAAAAAAATAATTTAATTTTTTAAAAGGTGTTAATGTGACTTTATCTCAAAAAGAGATGATGACAAGGTGTATAGACGATACTACGCTGCGCGATGGAGTACAGATGCCAGGCATTAGGGCACCTAACCCTGAAGAGAGGCTAGAAATTGCAAGATTATTATCAAAAATTAATATAGAACGTATTGAAATGTTTGGTACCTGGTATGACATTGATCGACAATCTGCAAGGTTAATATTGGAGTCAGAAATTCCGGATAAAACAAGAGTTGCTATTTGGGTTCGAGCTAACAAAAGTGATATAGACGACGCATTGCATCTTCCTAATATAAAAGAAGTAGGTATTTCACACCCCATTTCAGATATTCATCTTAAATATAAATTAAATATAGACCGTGAAACTGCATATAAAAGGATAGAAGAGATAGTTCAATATGCAATAGACCATGGCCTTAGAGTTTTTTATCATGGAGAAGACTGTACAAGAGCAGATTGGGATTTTGAGCTAAAGATTATTCAATTATTGGAAGATTTAAAGATAGATACATATAGGATATGTGATACAGTAGGGGTAGGTAGTCCACATCATACTAGTGAGACAATTTCAATTAATAAAAGTATTCCAGATAAAATCGAATATTTATGTACTCATTTTAAAATCAATTTTGAATATCATGGACATGATGACTTGGGAAATGCAGTTTCAAATACTTTAATTGCTTTATCTCATGGTTGTAAGTGGGCATCAACTACTATGTTAGGAATGGGAGAGCGTTCAGGAAATGCAGAAACAGAAAAAGTAATAATGAACTTAAAATTCCACCATGGAGTAGATAAATATAATGTTAAATATTTAACGGAAGTCTGTAAAAAAATATCCAAAGCCACTGAAGTAAGAATTCCATCTAATAAGGCAATAGTAGGGATGAATGCTTTTACTCATCAATCAGGAATTCATACGGCAGGTATAATACAGCACCCAGAGACATATGAACCATTTCCCCCTGAAAGCGTTGGAAATGTCCGGAGATTACTTGTTGGCCCATATTCAGGTAAAAAAGTAATTATTTATAAAATTAAAGAATTTATGCCTGAAATTAATGAAAAAGATAGTCGTATAAAGAACCTTACAAATTATTTGCAAAAACATTTATTTGGAAGCGGAATAAGAAAATCAGCATTAACTGACGAAGAATTTAAAGAAATACTAAGGAAATTTGCAATTATCTAAAAGAAATATAAAATCAAACTATTTTTATTTTTAATTATTTTCATATTTTTTGTTCTAAAAAATTAAATTCATGTTTAATCAGAAAAAATATATAAAAAATGATTTAAAAATTGAATAAAATAAGTATTTTATTCTATGCGTTCTCTTAATTTTCGACGAAGTACTTTTCCGACGTTAGTTGTAGGAACTTCATCGATAATTTCTATAATTCTGGGCCATTTATAACCGGCGATGTTTTCTTTACACCAATTTTGAATGTCCTCAACTGAAATTTTACCTTTATATTCATCTTTTAATGAGACAAATGCTTTAATGGTTTCTTCACCACTTTCTAGTTTAACTCCGATTACACCGACTTCATTAATCGGTTCATATTGATACATCAAATCTTCGACTTCTCGTGGATATACCGAGTGCCCTTTGTATTTAATCAAGTCTTTTAACCTGTCCATTATATGCAAATATCCGTCTTCATCAAAATACCCAATATCACCCGTATATACCCATCCATCACGAAGATCTTTTTTAGTAGCATCGGGCCTATTATAATACCCTAAAAATACTTGTGGGCCTTTAACTGCAATTTCTCCGTGGGTAGAAACATCTTCTTCCTTACCTGGTTGGGGTATTTCTTCTTTTGTACTCGGGTCAACAATCTTGACATCAGTATTGGGAAATGGAAATCCAACAGTCCCAATCTTTCTTTTACCTTTTTGACTAAGTGGATTTGCAGAAACTACTGGTGATGTTTCAGTTAATCCGTATCCTTCCACAATTCTCGCACCAGTTAATTTTTCAAATTTTTCTTGGACATCTAATGCTAATGGCCCTGCACCACTGAGAGCTGAATTTAAACATGATAAATCAAATTTTTTAGCTTTGGGATCATTATTAATCTTATTAAATAGAGTATTTACACCACTAAATAAAGTTCCCTTATTATTGACAATATTAGAAATAAGGTCAGGTATATCTTTTGGATCAGGAATAAGAATACATTTAGCACCAAGTTTAATAGCAACTAGCATCATAGTAGTAAGACCAAATATATGAGAAAATGGGAGTGCACCAACTGTCGCTTCTTTTCCAGGTTCAGTACCAGGGATCCAAGCTTCACATTGGTAACAATTAGCTACAAGATTAAAATGACTCAACATAGCTCCTTTAGGTAGTCCAGTTGTACCTCCTGTATACATTAAAACTGCTAAATCATTTTTAGTATCAAATTTTACCTCTTTTGGCTTACCTTGCGATTTAAGTAAATCTTTAAATTTGACAAACTTATCACCAGTTGGCCATTTTTTCATTTTCGGAACTTTTCCTAAGAGGTTTCCGATTATTCGGACAAAAGGTTTTAACGCCTCCCCAATACCAGTTAAAATTACTTTTTCAAGTGGTAATTCATCAATTATTTTTTGAACTTCTTCTTCATAAAATACATCAAGTATAATCAACATTTTTGCTCCTGAGTCATTGATCTGGTGACGAATTTCAGCGGCCTTTTGGAGTGGTACAATAGGACTTACTACACCACCAGCTCTCATAACTCCAAAAAATGCAATCATATATTGAGGAAGATTTGGCATATTAATACAAACTCTATCCCCTTTTTGTAGTCCTAAATCTTGTAAACCTTTTGCAAATGCATCTACTGCTTCATCTAATTGTTTGTAATTCCACGTTTTTCCTTTAAATACCATCGCAGGATAATCTGGATATTTTGAAACTGTACCCTTAAGCATATCATCAATACTTATATCATCAGGTATGTCTATATTCTTGGGAATATCTTCTGGCCAATATTTATACCATAATCTGTCTCCTTCGACTTTATAATAAACCATTTTTAATCACCTAATTTATAAAAAGAGTTATTTTCTTTAATATGAAACTATTAATAAAATATATTTAATTAATTTTATTTTATTCGTAATTTAAATATTTATATGTTTAAAGATTAATCTAATGATTTTTTAATAAAGTATAGGTAAAAAAGTCTTTATTTTTTTCATTATTGATTTAAATAAAAATTAAATGGAATTTTTGTTTTAAAATTATAATAATATTTCTCCTTATAAAATACTCATATTATTTAAGTATATTTTTTGTTCTTTACTCATTTAATAAAATTTTATTTTTAATTAGAAAACAGATAAAGATTTCCTTTAAAATATTTTTTTAATTGAAAAAATAAATTGTCAAATGAGGGGTGTTAAAAAAGGAGAATATAAACATTGATTAAACAATAAGATTATAACTTTTTTCATAATTAAAGAAATACGTTAATTATATTAATTTAATGGAAATAGCATTAACTGGGCATGCTTCCTGGCATTTCCCGCAATTATAACATAAAATATTAAAGGCGAAAACAATCTTATATCGCTCTGGAGGAGCTCCAGGTGGTGGAGTTTTAGTTTGGATATATGCTAATAACTTAAAAGGACATGCTTTAACGCATTTTATTCCACATTCAAGGGGGTCAATGCAAAGTTTTCTATTTACTTTTAATTTATATTTTTTGTGGATAATAGCAATTCGCCTCCTTAATAATCATCTTTAAATGCGGGAAATTCGGAGCGATCTATTAATTTAAGGGCACCTTGTCTGCAAGCAACTCTGCATACGCCGCATCCAAAACATTGAGAGGGATTGACCACTACTTTGTTATTTTCAGATATTTTTTTCTTAATTGCACCAAATTGACACCTACTGATACATTTTGGCTCTCCACCACATGCATCACACTTAGAATCATCAGCAACACAAATATATTCAGATTTACGAGTGGCGTTTACTACATTATAATTCAATCTAGACTTTAAACCGATACAATATGGATATTCACAATTACAAATCACTATTGGAACCGGGACTGGTGCCCAGAAAACTGTATGAACATAACCAATCTTATCAAATTCGCGTAATTTCTTTTTAGCTTCTTCTTTATCTAAAATTATATATTTTTCATAGGGACGGTTTTTTGGGACCATTTCAGGAATTGGGTGTAAAAACATACAGGTCATAACATCTTCTAGTCCACCAAAATGGCGTCTGCAATAACATGGGACAATAATTGTTTTACCATTACATAAATCGATAATTTTAAGTGCATCTTCAAGTGGTACAACCTGTCCACCATGCATTGTTTCTACTTTTGTACTTACAATCTCAAGATTGTGGTGGTCATGTAAATCTGGAATAAGCGAATCAATAATTGTTGCTGCACCAATTTCAAATTCCATTTTATAATTACCACCCAAAAATTCTATGATCCTGGCTTGTTGAACTCGAGCAGAATGTAATGTTTCCTCCGAAAAGTTTTTGGGATTTAAATACCATTTATGTCCATCGCCATATTTTAGACAATAATCACACATTTAAATTCACACAAATACCATTTAATTAAATTAATAATATACCCAATTTTTTATTACTATTTCTTTTTAAATTATTAGTATAGCTTTATTAATCATATTTAATTGCATATTATGAATATGATTGAACAAGAAATTAAAAGCACTTATGAATAGAAATGATTGAATTTTTTAAATTAAAAAGAAGTAAATACACCTTTTTAAGTATACTAAAAGGTCAAATACATCTTATTTATAATTATCTCATTGTTTAATTCATTTAGGGTTCATTGGATTTAAGTAGTAGATAAATTTTCCGATTTTAATTATGATTTTAGCTAATATCCCCATTTTAAATGAAGCAAATGTATCTCTTAAAATATTACCATCACCTTTTCCGATCACTCCAAAAAAGCATAGTGAAACGCCACTAATAAGAGTCCCTATAAGAAGAAATATTGTTAAGAGAATTAACTTTAAAAGATCAAATCCAAGAGTGGGAAAATAATTTAGTAAAAATGAAGCTCCAGAATCAATTGGTATTAAAATAAGATATATTGCAAGGATAATTAAACATGGGATTAATCTTTTAACTCGTAGATCATATTTAATTTTAAGAACAGTTTTCGTAGCCCGAGCTAAATAAGGTAATACAAATATTCCACTTAATAAAAATGCAAATCCAGTTCCAATTAATGAATATGTAGAAACGCCAAAAATAGGGAAATAATCATCAATAATACCGACCAGAAAAATTAATGCAGGAGTACTTAAAAAAAGAAGGACTGCGGATATACCGAAGCCCATTGCTGCCTTTTTAGCTTTTCCTGCCCCAATTAGAGCAGCTCCAAATATACATGCTAATCCATAGAAAGCTTGACCAAATGAAGTTATAGAGAGTGTAAGCCATGCTTGAAAGAATAAGGAAGGGTCTAATATTGGAGGAGAACCTTTTGATACCGACCCTAAAGCAAACATTTTGATTAATTGAGGTGCCATAAAAGTCATGGCTAAAGATATAGGAAGTGCAATAATTATACCAATCCTTCCAACTGCATTTATTGATTTTTCCATTGTTATATAATCTTTTTTTGCGTAAGCTTCACTGACTTCAACATTTAATGGACCTGAAAAAAAAAATCAAAGCAACTTCGATAAAAACAAAAGAATCAATTAATGTAAGAATTTGAGTCATATTTAGGACACTAGTTGTGATCCCTAAAAAAGTACCCCAATAATTATAGCATATAAAAGTCATTATTAACACAATATGAGAAAAAATACCAAATACTACCAAATTACTGATTGTGCATTCAATTCCATAAATAATATAATGTTTTGCAAACCGTTTTTCAATCGGAAATTTTTTCAAGCTAAAAAATAAATCCTTAAAACTAACAGTCTTAATTTTATTGTAGAAAAAAATTGACAGGGCTAACATTATAATTATCATAATAGTAGGAATAAAAGCTAGAAATTGAGGCGGTAAATTCAAAGAAATAATCAAGAAACCAAAAATACAGACAATAACTCCATAAATACCTCCAACTATGGCTAACATATCAAACCGATTAAGAGTTCCCAGCATATTTCCTAAAATATCTTTAATATAAGTGATTAAGATGCCACTTGAAGCTCCAATTAATATTATGAAAAATACTGGATCAGTAAAATTAAATACCGAAATTATTAGGACGACTCCAGTAATAATCAACCCAAATAACATATTGATTTTAGACATTTGAATTATTTTAATATTACCTTTTTCTATTCCATCAATTGTGTATCGCTCTTTTCCAATTTTAATAAAAGCTTGTCCAGTCCCAACACTTATAGCAGTTGAAATGGCAAGGATCGCAGCTGTCACACTAAAATATGAAAGCCCACCACTTTCTCCATAATAATTTCCGGCAATTACTTGATAAATAAATAACATGATTGCACCGATAACAGCTATTAATATAGTCCAACTTGCAGAAGCGATTACTCTTGAACTGCCAGATTTTTTAAAAACATCAGTCCTTTTTGATTTTTGTTTGACCTTTTGGTCTTTATTCAGATTTTCGTTTTCCATTTTTGTTATTTTCTTTAATTTTGTTTATAAAAAGTAATGTAAAATAAAAGATATATCTAGAATTTATGCTTTTTAATATTGAACATGAATTTTTTTAAAAACTTTTTAACGGTTGGA
The DNA here is from genome assembly GCA_005191425.1 of Candidatus Helarchaeota ASGARD archaeon Hel_GB_B. GTDB lineage: Archaea > Asgardarchaeota > Lokiarchaeia > Helarchaeales > HEL-GB-B > HEL-GB-B. The sequence goes on along the minus strand of SUPR01000014.1, from coordinate 25,121 downwards.
CAAGAAAAAATGAAGTTGAATTTTAGGTTAAATTACAGTTTTTTAATTAACTTGCACCACTAATCTAAATAAGAAACGATTTTTTCTAATGGTTTTCGAGGTGTTGGTTTAGGAATTTTCTGGGGGTGTCCAATAGGTAGAATTGTTGTGAGAAATTCATCTTTTGAGAGACCTAATAATTCTGCACCTTTATCACGGTCTAAACTCCCTATCCAACAAGTGCCCAATCCCAGAGCAGATACCATTAGACAAATTTGATGAGCTGCCATTGAAGAGTCATGAATATACCATTTTGGTGATACTTTTTTATTAGATACAACGGCAATTACAACAGGAGCTCGTTTAACAAAGTGGCCATATTTAGCTAATTTTGCAAGTTTTTCTATTATATTTTTATTTTTAATCACAATAAATCGCCATGGCTGCTTATTACTCCCACTTTGACACCATCGAGCTGCTTCTAATATCATATTAATATCTTCATTAGATATCGGTGTATCCGTATATTCTCTAATTGACCGCCTATTTTTCATTAATTCTAAAATTTCATTTGGGTTCATTTTTTAAGTCCTTCTTTTTATAATTTTTGATAAATTTTATTGTAAAAAGAGATAAATAAATTATTGCAATTATAATAAAAATTTCTAATAAATGATTTACCGGGTCAAAGTAATTGCTCAACTCGGACGGCTGATATATAAAAGGATAATATGGTTTAATTCCATAACTAAATATCCAGAAAAAATAGAATCCGACTACAATTATATTTGAGATCATTGTAATGAAAATAAGAGGAAATCTTAGTGGGTTTAACCTTTTTATTAAAATAATAATTATTTCTACAATTAATAAAATGAAGCAAAGTAGCATTAATGGAAAAGTACATTGCCCTTCATAAGTAGCCCATCCCAATAAAATAAATAGACCAATCCCTAATGAAACAGAAAGAGCGATTTCGTCCCAACTCATAATTTTATGATCGTTAAGCTTATATTCAACTATTAAAAATAAAATTATCTGGAAAAAAAATGCAAAATGAATAAGATGATGTCCTAACCATTCGTCAGACCAATATAAAAATAAAAATAAATTAGAAGTATCATATCCACCAAATTGTAAATCATAAAGATGACTTGCATAGTTATAAGTTACATGGATAAAATGTCCAGCTACCAATATTCCCACTAATAAAATACTTATAAGCTCCAAAAATTCTGAAATATAAGAATCTCGCTTTTTTTCAATCTTAATTTTTTTTATCATTATTTTCATTATAATAAAATAGATTAGAGTGAATATTGGACCCATAAAAATAAGTTCGATTATATCAGGTAAGGGAAACGGAAAAAATTGTCCAGCACCATTTGGTAGTTCACTTATATTAACTGGAATATTTATACTACCATGAAATAAACTTGAAATTAAATAACAACTTACTAAAGCTATTAAATACCAGGATAATGATTTAAGGCTTAATTTATAATCAAATGGATTCTTAAAAAATCCCTGTATTTGGTGGTATATAGACTTTATTGATTCAGAATTATGGTCAATTTCTTGATTCATTTTATAAAAACGCCTTGTTGATTAATGATTTCTTTAATTAATTATTAGTAATAATAATAAATCTTCAAATGTTAAATTTATCAATCTATTTAATATTTATTATTAATAATATTAATTAATTAAATTTTTAATAAAAATTCAATAATACTAATCAAATTAATTTTTATTTTGTAAGGGTGAATTCGTTTGTCTAATGAAGAAAGATGTGATTATGATCGCCTGGAAGTAGCAGATTTTGACCATGAAAGTCCATGGGTCAGACCGGGTAGACCTTGGCTTAAAAATAGACCAGATTATATCCCAAAAACTTTAAAATATCCAGAACTTGAAGGTTTTCATTGTTTATTAAAAAAATCCGCGTTAGATTTCCCCAATAACATAATGATGCATTTTCCCCAGACTAATGATAAATATACATTTTATGAAACTTCCTATTATGTAGATGTATTAACAAATGTATTTATGAACGAATTTGGAATTAAAAAAGGCGATGGAATAGCAATTATGACTCCAAATTGTCCAGAATATATTTTTGCAGTTTATGCCTCAAGTCAATCAGGGGGTATCCTAATTCCTGTAAATCCGTTATTGAAAAAAAAGGAAGTTGCTCATATTGTTAATTCATCGGGAATAATAAAAGTTTTCATTACGGATGAGAGATTATTTGGAACAGTAAAACGCGCATGTAAAGAAGCAAATGTTGAAAATATAATTAAAATATCATCAGACAAACCTGATGAAATAACTATTAAAAAACTGCTTGAAAAGTATCGCCCATTATTTCCAAAGGTCAATATTAATATTAAGGAGGATTTGGGTGCACTATTATTTACAGGTGGGACGACAGGTCTCCCAAAAGGCGTTATGTTAACGCACTCAAATATTCTATCAAATTCGTTTCAATTTTTATATACAGGTGTTGCTGGTTCATGGAGAGGCTCAGTTGAAGAGACTCTCGCAGAATTGGGAAAAGTGAGGTCATTAACTTGTAATCCACTATGTCATGGAATGGGTTTTTTTGTCCTTAATTCATGCGTGTTAGGAGTGATTAGCTTGATAATTTATTCTAGTTTTGATGCTGGGGAAGTCCTTAAAATGATAGATAGATATAAACTTGCGACATTTTCGGGTATTCCCACAATGTACAATTTTTTAATTAACCATCCAAACTTTAAAAAAAGCGACCTTTCGTCCTTGGAATTTAGCGCATCCGGAGCTGCTGCCCTCCCGCCAAAAGTAGCAAAAATTTGGCATGACAAAACAGGATTAAAAGTAGTAAATGCATATGGCCTCACAGAAGTCACTTGCATGTGCACAGTAGCTGCCTGCTGGGAAGATATTAATCCAGAGAGTATTAGTTTTCCAATAATTGACACTGACGCAAAAATAGTCCAACCCCCAGATTATATTACTGAATTGAAAGTCGGAGAACGCGGTGAATTATTAATAAGAGGCCCTCAAGTTATGAAAGGTTATTGGAAAAATCCTGAAGCTACAAAAGATACACTTGTTGAAGACGAGAACGGAAATATCTGGCTAAGAACTGGAGATATAGCTTATATGGACGAAAAAGGCTTTTTTTATATAGTAGGCAGGACAAAAGAACAAATAAAATATAAAGGATACCGAATATTACCGGCGGAAGTTGAAGAATCACTTTATGAGCATCCAGCAGTTCTTGAATGTGCAGTTATTGGCGTCCCAGACCCAGATGAAATTGTCGGAGAAAAAATTAAAGCCTTTATTAAATTGAAACCTGAATATCAAGGTAAAATTACTGAACAAGAAATCATCGATTGGGCTAAAGAAAAAATGGCTGGTTATAAATGGCCAAGAATTGTAGAATTTGTAGGAATGATACCAAAAACACCAGTTGGAAAAGTCATGAGGAGAGCTTTATTACAAAAAGAATTAAAAAAACAAAAAAAATCCAGCTAAAAAAACAAAAAAATTCATGTCTAATTTTATTCAATTTTTTTTACTTTTTAATTTTTATTTGATACTAAATTTTTTTATATTATATTGATGAATATGATTTCACTTAATATTTATCGAATATAGGTTGAAAATATGACCGATATTCTAATAAAAAATGGAATAATCATAGACGGAACAGGGAATAACAGGTTCTCTGGGAATATACTAATAGATAAAGGAATAATTACTAATATTCAAACCGGTAATACTTCAGAAACTGCTGATTTGGTGATTAACGCAAGTAAAAAAGTTGTTTGCCCGGGGTTCATAGATGTCCACTCTCATTTTGATTTTTCATATTTGTTAGACAAATACGCTAAATATAGTATTATGCAAGGAATTACTACAGAAATTGTTGGTAATTGTGGAATTGGACTCGCACCAATGAATGAAACAGTGAGAAATTACTACCAAAATTATATTTCGTTTATTTTAGGGTCATTAAATATTGAATTCTTTAATAGAATTAGTGATTTTATGAATTACATTAATAAAAATGGTTGCACACTGAATATTGGGTTTTTAATTCCTCAAGGTAATGTTAGAGTATATGTAATGGGAATGGACAACCAAGAGCCTAACGATGATGAACTAAAACAGATGAAACAGATAGTCCGAGAAGGAATGGAAGATGGAGCTTTTGGTATCTCCACAGGTTTGATCTACCCACCAGGCTCCATAACAACAACAAATGAATTAATTGAATTAACTAAAGTGGTCGGTGAATATGGTGGAATCTATTCCACTCATATTAGAGATGAAGGTAGAGGTATTATAAAAGCTATAAATGAAGCTCTTGAAATTGGGAAAAGTACAGGTGCTTCTGTCGAAATTTCACATGTTAAAGTTGCAGGTAGTATATTTACAAAATATATCATAAAAAAAATAAATAAAATGATTAAAAATGCACGAGAGTTCGGTGTAGATGTAAACGGAGATATGTACCCATATACAGCTGCAAATAGCGTATTGAGTGGATTACTACAACCTTGGGTATTTGATGGCGGCGATAAAGCTTTTAGACAAAATCTTACATCACCCGTAAATAGAAAACGAATAATTAATGAGTTTAAAAATACATTGTGGAAAATGGTCGGTATTCCATGGTTTCTACGGTTTATCCCAAAAATGGTCTGGATGAAACTGATAATGGACAAATTACAGAAAAAAGTGATAATTACGTCCATGAAGTATAAACACGAATTTGAAGGAAAAACATTAGAAAATGTCATTAACACGTTATACCCAGGCGTTGATATATATAATGCAACTTTAAATTTATTAAGAGAGGAAGAAGGTGCTATATTAATCTCAATGTTCTTAATGAAAAAAAAAGATGTAATTAAACTCATGAAATCACCATATTTAATGTTTTCAACGGATAATTTATGTCCAAATGTGGGAAAACCTCACCCCAGAGTATTAGGTACTTATCCTCGGATTTTAGGTAGGTGCGCCCGCCAATCACAAATTATTTCTCTTGAAGAAGCAATTTACAAAATGACAGGTTTCCCTGCTAAAAAATTTTCTATTGATGATAGAGGAATAATAAAAGAAGATTTTAAAGCAGATATTGTTATTTTTGACCCAGATACAGTTATTGATACAGCAACACACCAGAACCCTATATCATTTCCAAAAGGTATCCATAAGGTCATTGTAAATGGAAAAGTTGTGATGGACGAAGGAAAACTCACCGAAGAATTGCCCGGTATGGTTATACAATTTAAATAATAATTAAACAATTCAAAATATTATCACTTAATAAAAATCAATTTTCAAATTTTTCTTCAGAATTTATGAAATGAAAAAATAAAAAATTATATAATTGAGTTCTCCAATTGTATATTATTATCGTCTATATTTATTAAAAGTATAAATGGGGCGTTAAAAATAGAGAAAATATATAAATTTTTTGATACGATAAAAACGGATATAACAAGTCAACATTTTGATGATGCTCTGCTTAGAATTAAAAAGGTAATTGATGTAAAAGATTTAATGAATAATACTACATTCAGGACACTTATTTTTTATTATTCTGCGCTTATAAATATTTATATAAATAACTTTTCTGCAGCTGAGAAATTTATTAAAAAGGGACTTCTTATTGCAAATAAAGCATCCAACTCTTTTCTTGTCAATAATTTAAATGAACTTGATAAAAAATTAAAGGAAATAAAAAAGGACCCGCGAGATTTCATTGACAAATTAATTGAACTTGCAAAAATAGACTCTATAGAAGCTTTTAAATCTGAAACTGAAAAGATTACAAAAGATAAATTACCTGAAAAAATATATTCCATAGAAGATATCAGAAATTTTTACCTTCCAATAGCCACAAGTAAATTCGGAGACCCCAATGAAGTAATAGAAACATTGGAAAAAGCATTTCAAATGACTAAAAATTCAAATGACCCAGAAATTATATCTGAACGAGCTACTATCTTGTATTATTTAGGTTCAGCTTTAATAACAATTGAAAATTACAATAAAGCTGAAGATACATTAAAAAAAGGTTTAGAAATATGCAAACAAACAGGTAATAATGATTTAGCCCAGCGAATTCAAAGAATTTTGAATACTCTACCAGAATATATGTATTAATCTATGGGCATACCACAATTTGGACAAAAGACAGTCCCTTGAGTATATTCAATTTTTTCTCCACAATGGGGACATGTTATTAATTCAACTTTCTCTTCTAAATTTTCCCTTTTAAATTCTTCAGGAGCCTCGAACATTTCAGAAGTAGTTTCTGAAGGTACTGATGCCTTTTCAACTGAAGGGTTAATTTGTACATTTATATGGGGAATTGAGTCTTCACTATCCGAATCTGTTAATTCTGCATACCAGTCTTTTAATATGGAAATAATTTCATCTAATGACCGAGCTTTTTTAATTGCAACATACAATTGTTTTCTTACCAATGCCCATTTTTTTCTATCAGATAACATATTTTAAAACTTCCATTATGTCAATTCTCTAATTTTTCTTTTTAATAATGCAATTATCTCGTCAAGAGTCCTTGCATATTTAAGTCCGACTAATAAATCTTTTTTTACAATCTTAAATTTCTTTTTGTCAGATATTTCCGATATTTTACTCACCTTTTTAATTAAAGCTGTTTTTTAACCAAATAAAAAATAATACTTCAAATAATGATTTTTGAAATTTATTAAATAATTATTATTATTCAAATATAATTTATTTTAAATAATTTTAATTAAAATAGTTAACTAAAATTTCCCCCCAAAAATTTGTGGTTTAATTTTCCCCAACGCGCTGTTCTATTAAAGAAACAAGGTTTTGAATTTCATTAGAATTTGAAATAAGCTTATAGTATTTTTCTTTGATATTTTTTAATTTTTGATTAGATATATCTTTAGTTAATATAGAATTTACAAAGTCGTTAAGAAATAAGGTATATCGTTCATTATTTAATTCAGGATATTCCTTTAGTATATTGATTATGTCATTTGTTCGATTTAATAGGACCATCACGAGTCCTGCACAACATAAAGAATAAGCTGCAATAAAATAGTTTGAATCATCAATAGCTATATCAATAGCTTTCAAATAGGAATCCAACGACCGCCCAAGATATGACCTATAAAGGTCTTCATTGTCTTCATACTTAGCAGCTTCAAACAAATAAGTTCCCCCTAAGTGATAATTTTTTACTTCAATTTCTCCTTCTGCAATTTTGGATAAACAGTTAGTTAATTCTTTTTTACATTTATGAATTAAGTCTTTTTCCCCTATTTTACTGAAACAATTGAATGCAATCTTGAAATTTTCAAGTGCACTATATTCGTCGCCACCAATTTTCGCGAGATTCCCACCTTTAAATGCACATTCACCACAATTAATATAATCCTTTAATTGATCATATACTAAACTGGCATCACGATAATTTTCAGCTGATATTAAATATTGTTTTTCATTTTCCATTTGTTCAGCTGTTATTAATAGTAATTTTATTGCTTTATTATGGTCATTTAATTTATAATAACAAAAAGCAGCATCTCTCTCAAATTTCGCAGCTTGTAATATATCGCCGTTCGATTTTAACATATCAGCGACATATTTATAACAATTTGCTTCTTTTATGATTAAATTTTTAATATTTAATTCCTTCTTTTGTATTTTTTCGTATAAATTATTTGCCAGACAAAGATTTTCAGCAGCTTTCAAGTAATTTTTTAATTCCAAATTTCTATCAGCTTCTAGACTGAGATAATTTATTGATTTTAATATTAAATCCTCAGGGTCGACTTTTTCGACAGGATATTTTTGTAAACATTTTGCTTTATAATTATAGATTTTTGCCAAAAGTTCATAGGAAGAGACTATTTTATTTGATTCAATTGCTTGGATAGCTTCATTATATAGATTTAAAGCATTTGCCTGGTCGTCCAATTCTTCATAAAGTCGAGCAATTTTAATATAAAATTTTGCTAATTCTTCCTTTTGATCTGGACTTATTCTTACATTAATTATTTTTGAATAGCATTCAATAGCTTTTTTAAAAAAGTTCTGAAATTTTTTATCGTCTAATTCATCTTTGATATATTTGCCAGCTTGTTGATAATATTCACCAGCATCATTATAATTTTCTTTTTTTAATGCATTTAATGCTGCAGACTCCAAAGATTCGACCATTTTATTTACGCACTTTTTATACTCATTTAAATCAATGTCTTTTGCCAAACACGCTGCTCCACACCATCTTTCAGCTGCTTCCATAAAGTCGATATCTTCCTGTTCAGCGGATATTTTAAAACAATTCAAAATTTTTTGATAATAAAAATTGTATTTTTCTTCATCATTCTTGTTTATAAAAAAATCAGCAATTAAAGAAAGCGTTTGCGCGCAGTTCAAGTAATTTTTCGTTTGTAGGTGATTTTCGGCAATTCTTTCCAACTCTTCTATATTGAATACCAACATACCATGCCTCAATATAATTATATTAGGCGATTGATTTGACGATGATTGATCTAACCAATGTTATTAATTTGAATAAACATTCATCAAATAAAAATATGACTTATTTTAAAAATAATAAAAAAATCTGTAAAATGAATTTTTCTTGATTTTTTTACGTAAAATGCGGGGTTTAAAAAAATAAAGTCATGACTAATAATAAGTAAAAGTCTATTCAAAAAAATATACCAAAATATAATTAATATTAGAAAAAAATATGGGTAAAAAGCAAAATATATCAGATATTATAAAAGACTACATTAAAATCAAAAGAAATTATTAGGAAAAAACTAAAATTTGAATCTATTTTAAGAAAAATATTGATATCTTATTCTTAAAAATTTTTTTAATAAAAACTAAAATTATTGAAGTTATTTTAATTTTTTACGATATGGCGGTGTTATGTCGCAACGAATATGAAATAATAAAAAAAGGTTTTTTGGTATAACAAAGTTATGTCGCAATGTTTAGCTGTATAACATAGTTATTTCCCAAAATTCTTCATAATATTTAAATAGAACCATTGATTTTTATTATCATTAGATCAAGGATGAAATTTATAATTTAAAGGATTTAGAACCTTAGTTTAAAAATATTATAGATTTCTAAGGTGTATAATAAATTTGATGGCTGAAGATTTAGAATATAAAAAGATGGAATTTAGAATTAATACAGATATAGAATTTAAGCCAGATGTTAAATCTTCTGATTTTGATGAAAAATGTTGTGATAATCCAAATATAATTTTATATAGGGGCATTTATGTTTGTGAAAATTGTGGTGTTGTAAAAGGCCCTATGTTATCTATGAGTGAAAATCGTATTTTTTCTGCTGATGATATAAAAAATAAAAGGATTAATGAGCCATTTTATAATAACCATGGTTATAGAACTTTAATTTCAAATAATAACATGGATATTTTTGGTTATCCTTTATCTGTAAAAAACAAGATAAAATATGCGAAACTCGCTAAAATTCAAAAATCGATTACAAATTCATATGAAAGAAATATTATGGTAGCGAATCCCAAGTTTGGGCAGATATCAGCTGTATTGAGGCTTCCTAAGCAGGTAATTCGCGAGGCAAATAGGATTTTTAAAGTTGTATTAAGTAAAAGGCTAACAACAGGTCGGTCAATTGACCAATTAGTAGCTGCTTGTATTTATATTGCGATTAGACTTTTAGATTTACCTCGAACTTTAGAAGAAATAACATATGCCTCGCAAATTGATGAGAAAAAAATCGCGAAAAATTATCGGCTTATTCTAAATGAATTAGATATAAATTTACCGCCACAAAAAATTCCACCTTTTATTTCCAGGTTTGGTGATGAATTAAAAATTCCATCTCAATATCAGATAGAAGCTATTAACCTTTTTGAAAATGCAAAAAAACATGGACTAATTGTGAGCGGAGATCCAAAATCCTATGCAGCTGCTGCTATTTATATAGTTATGAAAAAATATAAAGAATATAAAATTAATCAGAGTAAAATTGCAAAAATTTCGTTTATTTCAGATGTAACTCTTCGGAAGAAAATAAATGAAATTAAGAATACCGCTTGTTCTTAATAAAATATTAATACTTTTTATTCATTACCATTATTAATTTTTTTAAATGCCCTATTCAAAATTCCCTTTAATTTATTCTTTATTTTGTGTATAAACATTAGAAAAATTTGGTATAAATCTTATAAAAGTTAGAAATATTACTTTTCAAAAAGCTTTTTAGATAATTATGGAAATCATAGAATCAGAAAGGCTTGATATCGACTTAATTAAAGAATTATTGAACAATGAACAAATAAAATCATTTAATTTCTCTTTAGATGAATTTTTAACGCTACCAATTAGTGCTATTAAAGATTTAAACAAAAATGAAATAGAAATCTTGAAGGAAGATTTTAAAATTTTTTCAATTAATGGCTTATATAAATTACACTTCAAGAGAATTATTGAAAATAAGCAAATTTTTAGTGATATTAATTTTACAAATAAAATTTTAAATTTAAAAAGAAGGATTACGGAAATTATAGATATAAAATCGAAAATAAAGACTAAAATAACATTTATAGGACTAGATAATGCAGGTAAATCTACAATAATTAATATTTTTAAGAAGTCAATTAAACATGATGAAATTTCAAAGATTAAGCCCACAATTGGTATGAAACGAGAGCATCTATTATTAAGAAATTTTAATATTAGTATTTTAGACCTTGGAGGGCAGAAAAAATATCGAGGTTTATATTTAAAAAACCCACATAGATATTTTGATCATTTATCACTTGTATTTTATGTCATTGATATCCAAGATGAGCGAAGATTTGAAGAAACTTTAAAATATTTAAGAGAAATTGCAAATATAATTGCAAATTTCAATAAGAAAGAAGATTGTGAATTCATTGTTTTAATCCATAAATATGACCCTGAAATAGTTAATGATATAATATTTGAAGAAAAGTTTGAATATTTAGCCGAAAAAATTGAGACAATATTGACAAACAAGTTTGAATTTAAAATTTATAAGTCAAGCATTTATAATTTAGCAAATCTTCAAAATAGTGATTTTTTGACTTACTTTAATTCATTATTTACTATTGAAGATTCGTTGAGTAACCAATTACAAATTGTTTTTAAACAAATTGATGAATTGCGTCAAGATATTTCTCAGTTATATAAATTAGTCCCAAATACTGGAATACAATTCAAACCAAGAAAAATTTTTAAGGAACCAAAATTAAATCCACGAGTTCAATTAAAATCTCAATTAATAAATGAATTGAAAGGCATTTTTAGATTAAAAGCTGGGAAGGAGAATGATTGATAGACCTTAAATTTAAAATCATTTATAATTATTTTAGACTTTTGATCATTTGGATAATAAAATGATTAACTTCTTTCAATAAATCTTCAGATAAATTTGTTATTCTTTCCCCCACTTTATCATGCAATGCGGGAATATCATTCCCAGAACAAAACATAGCCTCACTGATTTCTTGTCCAAATACTCTTGGAGGTAGAATTGCTGCTGGAATAACTGAATTTTTTTTAATATTTTTAAGATTAGTAATGATATTGATTATTTTTTCACCATCAGCAACTCTACATAAATATAAATTCTCATTTTTACTTAATTTTGAAACTGAAATGACCTTTACTGCGATAATATCAATTGCTTTATCAATTGAAACTTCATTTCCAAATTCTAACCGTGCTCTAAAACCTTTTAAAATATTAAAAATAAATTTTAGCTCTAAAATATTTAGGTTTTGTTCATTAATATCATTATTTTTTATGATAGCATCCCAAAATTGGTTTGCCATTAAATCTATTTCTTTTACTGAAGTGTTATTAATGAGATCTAATGGTGGAATATAACTATATTTGATATTTTTAATGGTTGAATTTAATTTATTAATAGCTACAAGAGTTTTTTCTTTGCTAGAAGGAAGTTTATACCTTTTATTAATAGTCATTTCAGTCAATTTATTTACTACATATTCAACCATCAAAATACGTGGGTCTTTTGAAACATCTAAACTCATTTTAAATACCTCAATATATATTTATAATTAGTGTTTAATTAGTAAATAAAAACTTAGGTGGTACATTTGAATAGAGTTTCAATAATTAGAGTTAACGAATACTCCGGCATTTATCAAGCAATCGAATCGTCAATAAATTTAGTAGGAAGTTTTGACCTAAAAGGAAAAAGAGTACTCTTAAAACCTAATTGTTTAATGCCATCTAAAAATGCGATCACGAGTCCTGAAATAGTGGGAAATATTGCTAAATGGGTCAAAAATAAAGGAGGTACCCCAATAATAGGAGATTCACCAATGTCGGGTGGAAAGACTGCATTAGAAATCTACAAAAAGGTAAAATATAAAGGAAAATCAGGATTTGATATTATAACAGAAATTGAAAATGAAGTTGAGTGGACTTCCTTTTTAGAAAACCCAATTTTAATTTCTAAAGAAATAATGAAATTCCAGCGACTAGAAAAAACGGCAATATCAAGTAATTTTGTAAATGCAGATTTTATAATTAATATACCAAAATGGAAAACGCATTTTTTAACTAAATTTACGGGTGGAGTAAAAAATTATTGGGGAGTTCAAATTGGTAAGGTAAAATCAAGGTCACATTCTTATGGGAATTCTCCAGATAAATTTAGCGTAGTCCTGACAGATTTATATAGTTATATTAAGAAAATTAATAAGGACAACCTAATTATAATGGATGCAATTAATATTATGCATGGCACTGGAGGGCCCTCTTTTGGTGTTATGAAAGAACTTGGACTAATAATAACAGCAACAAATAGCGTATCTCTTGATTCTGTTGCAGTATCAATTGGTGGTATAAATCCTTTTAATGTCCCTACATTAAAATATTGTCACCAGAGAGGATTAGGAATAGCAGACCTCAACCAAATTGAAATTCTGGGAAATTCTATTAATGATGTAAAATGTAAATTGAATTTTCCAACGATTACTATTGGAGATACTTTAGGGTTATTACAACCACTATATAGTCGAGCTACCAGAAAAATTCCAAGAGTTAAAAGGTATAAATGTATAAAATGCGGGACTTGTATTGATTTATGCCCAACTGGAAGTATTTCATTAAATAAAATTACTCAGTATCCTGAATTTAGGCGTTCAACTTGTATCAGCTGTTTATGTTGCGTAGAAGGTTGCCCAAACCATGCAATTAAGGCACATAGTGCAGGAATATATGGAATTATAGGTCTAGTTTGATTAAATTAAAATTTTTGAAAATGAAAATATTGAGAAAAATAATTGGTAGATATTAAAAGATAACAGAATTTTATTATAAATCCTCGAATTTAGATTAAATGAATAAAATGATCAGATATATATAGATGTAATATGAAAAATTTATGATTTTCCTTTAATTTTTACCGAAATACTTTATTAAATATTAGATGTAATCGGTGCTAATTTTCATTATTAAAAAATGATACTTGGAAAAATAAAGAAAATTTCAATTAGACAAATAACAGCTCCACATATAATAATTAAAATGTAGATTTTCCAATTTAATGTATATTTTTCTGATTTAAATAGCCACAATCTTTCACTAATATATCCACCGAAAAACCCTGAAATAACACTTAAGCTACCTGCAGAAAAAACAAAAGACACAATACCAGATTCATTAAATAAATACATTAGAAATGGAGAAATCACAAAAGTCGTTGTTAATGCAATTAAAATACTCCAGAGTTTTGAACCACAACATAGCCCAGATAGGCTTATTAAAGAAGTTCCAATACTAAAAGCTAGAAAATCACGCCATTCCACAATTCCTTTTTGATAAAATATTAAGGTAGTAATATAAAAAGCTATTAAACATATTATAAAACCAACTGTAATAAAAAGCCAGTTTCTTGGATGAATTGAAGCTTTGATCTTCTTATCTAAATATTCATCAAATTCAGGAATTTGTTTCATTAACCCTTTAGTATAATTTTGAGTATTAAAAAACTCGATAAATTTATTTAAAATTCTTTTTAAAAATCTCTGTAATGAAAATGGGTGATCCACTAAATCAGAAACACAAAAACATAATATAGAACTTATTTCTGGGTTCTTAAAAGATTTCTCAATATTTAAATTGAGAAATGTGAGCCTACGATTTTCTAAATCGATTTTTTGTATTTTGCTAAAAAATACTTCATCTGAAAAAGATTCAAATGCAGTTATTAATGATGAAATAATTTGTTTATCTACATTGGCTCTTTTTTTCGAATAATAATAGAGCGTGGTGCCTGATGAAGTTATTATGTAAATTTCATGAATCATTAATCTTATTAAAAAAATTCAAATAATTAAATGTTGGTAAAAATTTGTTGATGCTCTTTTTTTCATATTTAAAAATTTATTAAATTTTTCAAAAAATAAGGTAAACATGCAGTTAATATGAGAATAAATAAGTTTTATTTTTTCTTATTTGTTATTCTTTTGCATTAGAAGATCCTTTTTCCATTATCAATGAGAATTATGATTTGAATAGCATAAAGATAGTAAATTATAAAAAATCTATTTTCTTTTTATTGATTTATTTTATTAAATTTACACCTATAAAATTATGTTAATAATGACTTTTTAAAAGCATAAATTGTATTTTCAAGAAGTGATGCTACAGTCATTGGCCCTACACCACCAGGAACAGGTGTAATAGCATAGACTTTATTTTTTACATCCTCAAAATCCACGTCCCCAATTATTTTGTTTTCAATCCTATTAATACCAACGTCAATTATAATAGCATTTTCTTTAATCATTTCTTTTTTTATAAATCGAGCATTTCCAATTCCAATTATTAAAATATCAGCATTTTTAGTATAATAAGTTATATTTTGAGTAAATTCATGACAAATTGAAACAGTTGCATTTTTATTTAATAATAATAAAGCGAGAGGTTTACCAACTATATTACTATGATTTATAATTACCACATTTTTTCCCTTTAATTCAATATTGTATTCCTTGAATATTGTTAAGATTCCTTTACAGGTACAAGGAATAAATGTTTCATTTCCTATTAAAAGATTGCCTGAATTTTTAGGGTTAAATCCGTCCACATCTTTAGCTGGATCAATTTGGTCAAAAAATTTATTGGAATCTAAATGCTGTGGTAATGGTAGCTGGAGTAGAATTCCATGAATAGAATCGTCCATATTTAACAACTCTATTTTTTGAGCTAATTCATTTTCAGAAATATTTTCGGATAATTTAATGATTTTAGAATTAATACCAACTTCATTACATGCATTATGTTTAATCCGTACATAAATTTGAGATGCAGGGTTTTCACCGACTAAAATAGTAGCTAAAGTGGGAATTTTATCTGTTTTTTTCTTAAGTTCATTAATTTCATCTTTTAGCTTTTTACGGATCTTTTCTGCAATTAATTTCCCATTTAAAAGTATCGTAATATCACCTACTTATATCAAATAAAATTGGAAATTTTATTTAAGAATTAATATTAAAGAAAAATAAAGATAGTTATAAATAAAAATATTGTTAAAGATCTGGATAAATAGGAAAATCTTTACATAATTTTAAGACTTCTTTTTTTACCTCTTCAATCACACTCTTGTCATTAATATTATTAAGAACTCTTGTAATTAGATTTGCAATAATATTCATCTCATTTTCTTTCATTCCGCGGCTGGTAATACAAGGTGTACCAATTCTAATACCACTAGTAATAAAAGGACTTCTTTTCTCAAACGGAATAGTATTTTTATTTAAAGTTATATTGGCTTTTTCTAAAGCTTCTTCAGCATCTTTCCCTGTATAATCTTTATCTGACAGATTGACGAGCATTAAATGGTTATCTGTGCCACCTGAAACTAATTTAAATCCATTATCTAAAAGAGCATTTGCCATAGCCTTGGCATTTTTCACTATTTGTTTTTGGTATTCTTTCCATTCTTTGGTCATTGCATATTTAAAACAAACAGCCTTTGCTGCAATTTCATGCATAAGTGGCCCACCTTGAACACCCGGAAATACTGAACTATCAATTTTTTTAGCAAATTCTTTAAAACAAAAAATATATCCACCTCGGGGTCCTCTTAAAGTCTTTTGGGTAGTGCCTGTGACAAATTGTGAATATTTTATAGGGTTTGGGTGGATTTTAGCAGCAACTAAACCAGCAATATGAGCAATATCACTAAGAAGATAAGCTCCTACCTCATCAGCTACCTCTTTAAATTTCTTAAAATCGATTGTTCGCGGATATGCACTAGCACCAGCAATTATAATCTTGGGTTTATATTTAATTGCAAGTTCCATAATATTTTCATAATTAATCATTTCAGTTTCTTCATCTACGCCATAAGAAACAGTATTATATAATTTTCCAGTGAAATTTACTGGTGATCCGTGACTTAAATGCCCGCCATGGTCTAATTTCATTCCCATTAAAGTATCTCCAGGTTTTATGACGGCAAAATAGACGGCCATATTAGCTTGTGTCCCAGAATGCGGCTGCACATTTACATGCTCTGCTCCAAATAGCTGTTTTGCCCTTTCACGTGCTAAATCTTCAACTATATCGTAATATTTACAACCCCCATAATATCTATGGCCGGGATAACCTTCTGCATATTTATTAGTCATTACACAACCTTGGGCTTCTAATATCGCCATTGGGGCATAATTTTCGCTTGCAATTAATTCTAAGACTTCTTCTTGTCTCTTTAATTCATTTTTTAATGCTTTTGCAACTTCAGGATCAATTTCATTAATGTATTTTAACAATTACAAATACCTCTATTTTAAACAATAATCACTTTTTTTCAAAAAATCTTTATATTTACGATTTAAGATTTTTATAAAAATTTTATTTAAAAAAGATTATTTGGGTTATTCTTTAATTTATGATAATAAATAAGTTAGGATTTGGTAAATTAATATATTAATTATTGTTAAAAATTTCTTTTATTAAAATGATTGACTTCATTAAACAATGTTTTAGAATAATTTTTAACTATAATATTTTAAGCTTCAAGTGTTTAAATTGTTTATAGTTAAATTCCGTTAATATATTAAATTTCTAGCCAATTCCATGATTATAATATATAAATATGATAGAATATTGATCAAGGATTATTCCGAATCTCCGTAAGTAAATATACAGATATATTAATTATAAATTTTGTCCATTTCACATAAATAAAGAAAAAATAAAAGTAGAATTTGATTTATTCATTGAAAATTATTCGTTTAACTATATTAATAGTATTAATTGCATTTCCAGTTGATTGTGCTTCTTCAAGTTCATCTTTTTTAGAATATATTATGAGTGCTTTTTTCATACAATTGCCAAATAGTTCACGAGATAATGTCATTGCTTGGACAGGGTCAGTTCTATATTCAAATTGGTCTTCTCCAAACCATCCTTCATATCCAGTATCAATAGCAGCATAACAAAAATCAATAAACCTCCAAATGTCACCAGTACCAGTTATCCGGTCCTCATCATTTGAATGTAGTTTTGCATTATTTACATGAAAATTATGAATTGGAACTCCAAATTGTTTCATTGTATATAGATTGTCTGCTGGCTCACCTGCATACATCTGTACATGACCATAATCAATAGCAACACCCATATTATTTCCTCCACACGCTTCATTAACTTGTTTACAGACTAATCCTGCTTTTTCAGTCGTTCCAATGACAATATTTCCTTCACGAGGCTCATGAAGTTTGGCTTCAACTGCAAATTTTAGGCCCTTTTTCTTGGCTTCCTTATTTACCTCAATACAACCATCAATATAATATTTTAAAATAACTCCGTAATTGATTTGAAAATTATAATCCCAGCCATCAGAACCCGGCCAATAAGCGACAGACTTACACCCTACTTCTTTCGCAATATCAATTGCTTGAATTAATACTTGTAAAGCTTCTTCTCTTATTCTCTTATCAGGATTTGCTACTCCACCTAATTTCCATTTAGGAGCCCCCCATAAATTTGTGTTCATATTAGTAGCGACCATATTATATTTTTTTAAGGTTTCTTTAACGGTATTAATAACATCATAGTCAATAGCGCCTTTTCCATTCAAAAAAATATTATTATGAAATTCAATTCCTACAATTTTTGCATCTGCTACCCGTTTTATTTGGCTAATTATATCAGAACTCAATTTATCTGGGTCATTATAGCCAACGGTCATAAATCGATCCATAAAATCTCCAGCACACCAATGTCCAGCTGCAAACTTAATATCAAATATTTTAAATAATTCAGTTACCTGATCATTATTTAGATACCCTTTGAATTTATCCAATTTTTTTAAATTATCTTTTGAAATGTTCATTTTATCACCAACATAATTAATTAATAATAAGTAATTTAATTGATATTCTTACCGATTTTAATTTTATAAATTCTTTTTTATCGAAGATTGACGGCCTGCAGTTATTTTAGGTTTTTCGTGTTAATAAAATAAGGATAAATTTGAATTTTTTACTTACATTTTTATAAAATCATTCAATTATTTTATTAAGAGTATTAATACTTTAAAATTCTAAAGTAGATGAACAATTATTAATAAATTAATACTTTATTTTCGTTTAAGCTCCTCTGAATATTATTGAAAAGTATTTATTTAGATTATAATTTATAAAAGAATATAAAAAAAATTAGCAAGATCATTATAATACTTTATAAATTTATATTATTTTAAAGAATTTATCATTAAAAAACAAAATTTGTATTAAAAGGTGAAATTATTTGGAAAAAGCAAAATCATTTTATGAGAAAGGGCTATCATTTTTAGAAGCAGATAAACCAAATCCTAAAAAAGCAGTTAATTTCTTTATAAAGGCATGGAAACGTTTTGAGTCGTTGACTGCATGGGACGATGCCTATAAAACTCTTGATAAAATTGCTGAATGTTATCATAAGATATTAAAAAAGCCTCGTCAAGCTCTAATTTATATTGAACGAAAACACGATTTAAAAAATAAAAATAAGGATTTTGAAGGAGTTGTAATGGCAGATATAGAAATGGCACGAATGTTTGCAGAATACAAAAATGGCAGAGATGAAGCACTCGAATTTTATAAGCGGGCATGGAAAGAAAGTAAAAAACATAAAGTAAAAGAAAGTATTAATGATTTGATTAAAAAGGAAACAGCTGATGTCTTAAAATTAATAGAAAAATCAGAAGAATTTATCCAAAAATATATAAAAGAACATTATAAATAATTTGAAAATTTTTATTTAAAATCTTTTAGTATTTTTCTTTTTATTTTTTTAATTATACTCAAAAAAAATCAAGAAAATATTAATCTTAAATTAAAGATTCATTGTCTTTAATAAAAAAGAAACATAAAAATTATTAATAGTACCATGAAAAATAGAACAATAAGGACTATAATTTTACCAAGGAGATCTTGGAATTTTTCCTTTTTGCATTTGACATGCCCAATATCTTGGAGGTTTATTAATACCAAATTTTTTGTTTAAATAATTAGTGGCTTTTATTATATATGGGTCATTTCTGTATAAGACCTCTACCATACTAAATGCAGACCTTCGAAATGGACTTTTTTCACAATTGTCGCAGTTATAATTGCACCTATCTAACATATATAGTATAATTTTTCTCTTGAGTTAAAAAGTTTATCTAATTATATTTAACAAAGACAAAATTAATTGTGAATTATTCTATTTATTTAAATCAATCAATAAATTAATATTTTAGAAAAAATCAATAATTTATCTGTTAAGGAGAATTTTATTAATGATAAATTTTAAGAAATTAGGTTTATCTGCTTTAAAATTTAGTTTTAAAATAAAGATGTTATGTTAAAGATATTTAATTTATTTGAAATTCATAAATAATTATTTACATTCTTAATATCGAGTGATAATTTTAATTTAAAAAATCAGGATTTGGTAATAATGGTCAGAGGAATTTAAAATGATTTCGGATAATAAATTAATGACAGTTAAGGAGGCAGTAAAGAAATATGTAAACGATGGAGATTTGGTATTTTTCGGGGGATTTGGGAATTGTAGTGTTTATTCAGTGGTGCATGAAATAATCAGACAGGGGAAGAAAAATTTGAAAATTACAAGGTGTGCAGGAGGTTTAATATTTGACCAATTAATAGGGACTGGTAGTACAAATTATATTATAACATCACATGTCTGGGATGGAATTGGTCCCCAACCATTATGGAATTTTAAGAGAGCATTTGAAAAAAATATACCTCAAAAGGTTATCTATCACGAATATTCTTTATTTGGGCTAAATATGTCATATTTAGCAGGTTATTTAAATATCCCATTCATGCCAATAAGATCGTTAGTTGGAACAGATATTTATGATAAGCCAGAATCAATAAAAAACAAGTTCGGTGTAGTTAAGTCACCATTTTCAGATGATAGTATTTGTGTAGTCCCACCAATTAAAGCAGACGTTGGATTTATACATTGTCAGAGAGTTGATAGGGATGGAAATGCCCAGATTTGGGGCCTTATAGGTGATATAAAGTTAGGAATAAATGCATGTAAAAAAATCATAGTAATTAGTGAGGAAATAGTAGATACAGAAATAATCAAGGAGATCCCTAATTTAACCATCGTGCCGGGATTCCGCGTTTCTGGAGTTGTTGAAGAGCCATGGGGCGGACATCCAGGTAATGTCCAGGGCTTCTATAATACGGACATTAAATATATTTTTGAATATGCAAAAGAAACTAAAACTATTGAAATGTGGGAGAAATGGCTTGAGAAATGGGTTTTAGGTGTGGAAGATCGGCAGGAATATTTAAAAATTCTGGGAAAAAATCGAATAAAAGAATTGAAAGCTACTCCGAAATTTAGTCATGGAATTAATTTTGGAACTTAAAAATATAGAGGATTAAAAATGAAGAGATGTAAAGAATTTACTGGGTTTGAAATGATGCTAATAGTATCAGCCAGACAAATAAAAAATAATGATGTAATTTTCGGTGGTATTCAATGGCCATTTCTTGTATTACAAATAGCAAACAGATTACATGCACCAAATATTAATATAATTTTGGAAACAGGAACAGTTCATAAGTCAATGCCTGAGAAATTACCATTCTCAATAATAGACCCAATTATTGTCCAAGATTCAATTTATATTGGAGATTCAATTGATTCATTGGGGTTTTTACAAAGAGGTGAAGTTGATATTGCATTTTTATCGGCGTCCATAGTTGATAAATATGGAAATTGTAATACTACTTCAATAGGTAATTATGAAAGACCAAAATATCGTCTTCCTGGAGGAGGTGGTGCAACGGAAGTTGCTGCCCTATCAAAAAAGTTATATTGGCTTTTGGATGAACATAATCCAAGAAGATTAGTCCCAAAAGTTTCCTTTATCACAGATCTAGGATTTCTAAATGGAGGAAATACAAAATATGAACTGGGTTATCCCATCAATGCCAAACCTGAAGCTATTATTACTCCACTTTGTATTCTAAAGTTTGATAAAGAAGATAAAGAAGCTTTCCTTGATTCTATATATTATAATGTTAAAATCGAAGATGTCTTGAAAAATACAGGATGGAAATTAAAGGTCCCCGATGACGTAAAATTGGTCGACCCTCCGACTGTCGAAGAGATAAAAGTATGTCGAGAAGTAATTAGAGAATCGATTTCACAATTGTATATCTTAAAACCCGAATGGATAAAATATTTAGACAAACTTTAAGCAATAAAATAAAAAATATTGAAATTTAAAATCTAGTTCTTGCAGAAGTTATCTTTAATTTTGCTTTAGTATTCCCTTTTTTATCTTCAATAACTAAATATTTTGCTTGTGCCATCCCTAATTTAATTGCAATATGTTCATCAATTATTTTTTCATTTTTTATTAAATCATGCTCAAATAACTTGATATGTAAATTAACTTCTTTTGGGTCTCCTTGCTTCAACCGAATAAATTCAGTCCAAAGCGTGAAGTCTTGACGGGCTTCAAATACCTGGTTTTCCATAAGTTCAATTTGGCCATGATCTGGAGACCGTCTTCCCCGTAATTCACCTTTTCTATGAACTCTAAAGAAAAATTCACCACCTCTCCCAATATCATAATCTCTTCTTGTTTTTAATGACATTAAAGATACATTTAAAAAATATCTGTCCTTTTTCTCTAATTCAAAAGTTTCTCCCTTAGCATGAGTTTTTCGTCCAATAACGACTTGTCTTCTGGGCATTCTTATCACTATTTTAAAATTCATTAACCAACTTCATTTTATATCTGAATACAACAAAAAATTATATTATCAATAATTAATAAATTTCACCCTCTTGTTCATTTTTTAATATTTTTATTTAATTGAACAACAATGGAGTTTTTTTATTTCCAGTTGCTTTCATTAAATGGATTTTTTTACATATATAATTTCCGACTTTAATTTCTCGCCAGTTTTTAATAGACTTTATAATAGATTTTTAGAATTTCTTACGACTATCAGATATATTTTCATCTCCACTATTATATATTCATCCAAGTTATGAAACTTACGGTTAGTTGATTTAGATTTTGATTATGAAACTGATTTTATATATGATATTGTTAAATAAAAAAGGTATCATAATAAAAAAACTCATTACCAACAGCCATTTTATATTTTATGAGCGCATCCGTATCTAAGAGCCATATTTTTATTTCAATTAGTATTTCTTTTTAGAATTATTGATAAATGAAATAATTTGTTTTAAAAAGAAATATTATCTCAAATTTTAATAAAATAAAAATCATTATCAATAATTAAAAATGCAAGATTTTTAAATAGCCTTTAATAAACAGATTTCAATATGATCTCATTGGATAAATAATTTAAATAAGAAATTACAATTAATATAAATAAGAAATGGTTATAAAAATTCAACAATTTAAAAAATTATTCTTGTGATTTATTTTTAGATTTCGAGGTGATAATTATTTCATATAATATAGATTTAGAACTTATGGAAAAAGAATTTCCAGTACGAAAGATTGCCTCGTATGATAAAGAGTGGTGGGATGAATTTAAGAGTGAAATTCAATTTAGAGGATATAAAGTAAGAAGTTTGGATGATAAAATTGTTAACATAAATAGAAAGTTTAAGAAAATTCGTTTAAATTATTTAGTTAATAACAATGATATCTGGGTCTATTTAAAATTTAAATCGCACCCGTATTATACACTCCTGGGGGCTGGAATGGTAATTGGGACTATAATATTTCTGTGTGTTGTTTTTTTTGGTGTATTTACGATTTTTGGTGATTCTTTACATACAAGTGGGTTAGATATATTAATAAATTCATTCCAGCCATTTATTCCATTTATAATTATATTTATAGCCATGTCCATTGTATCTTTTATTTTTCAAAATTTTTTCAATAAAGTCAATCCATTACCAAATTATAGCAAAGAGCAAAAAGATTTACATGAAATTAAGAAAACAATTAAGCAAAGCGCAGATAAGATTAAAAGAAAGTATTTATATAGTGAATACAAAATAGAAAAAATAAAGGCAGGGGTCTGCCCCAATTGTGGAGAAAAAATAAGCGTGGATTGGAAAATCTGTCCCATTTGTAGAGAAAATTTGAGGGTGGAGGACCAGAGATGGTAAGAAATTTTTATACAACAGAGAATGCTGATTTAAAGAATAAAAGGTCTATGTGTATTCAGACTATTGAAAAAAATATTAAAATCGAAGGCTTGTTACCCAGATTGGATTTATTTGAACAGGTTTTCTTAAATGAAATGGAAATGCGAAATTTCATTTTTATAAACAAATTAGAAAATGGATGGACTTTTAAAAAACAAAAGTTTTTGGACATCAAAATAAATTATAAAATTGATGATGAGGATATTTGGTTTAATCCAAAAGTTGGACTATCCACATCCTTTATAGTATTGGTATTTATAACAATAGGAGCTCTTGCATGTATTATTTTTTTAAATACTATTCTGTATTTTTTTAATAGTTATAATTTTGGAGAAGATAATTACTTAGATAGTTTTATGATTTTTTTAATACCAATTTTTTCGGTCTTCGTGATTGTATTATTATTAATATCATTTGGTTCAACCTCACATATCTATGGTCTTCCGAATTATCCACTTGTTCGATATTCAATACAAAATGCGATTCATTATTCGGCAGATAATGTTCTGACAAAAGGTACAAAAGTATTTAGTGGAAAGAAAATATGTCCTTCGTGTAATAGAGAAGTTCGTCCAAATTGGAAGATTTGTGCTTATTGTGGATTTAGGCTTTAAAAGGGATGTAAAAATATGTATAATTATTCTAATTGTCCAGTTGTTTTAGAAAAAGAAATACTATTAGAAGATGTTGGAGATAAATTGGACTTATGGAAACAGTATTATATCAAAAAAATGGACTTATATAATTACCAATTTAGAAAAGAAAAATTGAACTTTTTATTTTTCAATAAAGAATGGAAAAAAATCATTAAAATATATTATACTAAAAAAGGAAATGATTTATGGGTTTATTATAAAATAGTATTTAGTCCACTCTTAAAATTATTGTTAGGAATATTATTTGTAATACTATTATTAGGAGATTTTTTAGGTAGTTTATATTTTTATCCAATATTTACGCAAATGTTTGACTTTGATAATATTTCATCCGGAATAATTATAACTGCATTTTCAATTTTATTTCTGTTAATAACGATTTTATTGGTACTTTCTATTTTCCAAATTCCTAAAAATGCCTATGGAACAAAAAATAGAAATATTATTATAGATATTAGGAAAGCGGCAAAAGATGCTTTAAAAAAAGTCAAACAGAAAGAGATCGCAAAAATGGTGAGAAAATCCCGCAAAGAATTGTTTTTCTGTCCTCATTGTGGTAAAAGAATAAAATTAAACTGGAATTTTTGCCCCTATTGTAATGAAATTTTGACTTAAAATAAAAAATAAAAAAAAACGAGAGAGAATTCATATTAATGGAAAAAATCAACTTTTTTTCAATTAAAAATTTTGAAACAATTAATTTGATATATTGTGCGGGGTTCGTGAAGAAAAAAACATC